>JBLMXA010000377.1:0-4779 GCA_050257515.1 Acidobacteriota bacterium
GACGCCGGTCAGCGCGACGCGCGCGGCGTGCTCGAAGTCGTCGTTCCAGATCGCGTCGAGGCCGTGCTCGGTGACGAGCGCCGTGTCCTGCGGCTCGTCCTCGGCGACGAGGAAGATCCGCTTCGTGCCGGCCGCCGCGCGCGCGCGGCGCGCGAGCTCGCCGATGAAGTGGAGGTCGTGGATCGCCTGCACCGCATCGAGCCGCAGGCCGTCGAAGCGAAACTCGTCGATCCAGTAGCCGGCGTTCGCGACGAAGAATTCGCGCACGCCGGGCTGCTCGTACGCGAGCGTGTCGCCCCACTCGTTGGCTTCGCGCTCCTCGTGCCGGAACGGGCCGAACCGGAACAGCGAGTTGCCCGCCGGGCCGATGTGGTTGTAGACGACGTCGAGGATCACCGCGACGCCGACCGCGTGCGCGCGATCGACGAACGCGCGCAGGTTGTCGGGCGTGCCGTAGTTGCGCGTCGGCGCGAACAGGTTCACGCCGTCGTAGCCCCAGTTGCGGCGGCCGGCCCACTCGTTGATCGGCATCATCTCGATCGTCGAGATGCCGACATCGCGCAAGAACGGCAGCCGCTCGCCGGCCGCGGCCCACGTGCCCTCGCGCGTGAACGTGCCGACGTGCAGCTCGTAGAGCACCTGGTTGGCCGGCTCGGGGATGCCGCGCCAGAGGCGGTCGGTCCACGAGAACCGTGCCGGGTCGACGAGCTCGGACGGCCCGAACGGTCCGTCGGGCTGGCACCGCGACGCCGGATCGGCGCACAGCTGGTCGCCGAGCCGGAACCGGTAGCGAGCGCCGGCGGCGAGCCCGGGAACGTGCGCGGCAAAGTAGCCGCCCGCCTCGGGCTCCAGCGCGACCTCGCGCGGAGCGGGCGCTTCCACCACGAGCGTGACCGCGCGCCACGACGGCGCCCACACCCGGAAGTGCGCTCCACCCTCGACGAGCTCCGCTCCGATCGGAAGTCGACGCCGCACGTGTCGGGTGCGGTGCAGCACGTGTGCCAGGACGGACCGTGCGCGCGCGCTCGTCGCGCGACGTTCGACAACTGCGGATCCGTGGTGTAGCGTCCGGCGATGCGTCGCACATTGCTCGTGATCATGGCCGCCGCGGCGTCGTCGTGCGGCGGCAGCAACAAACAACCGTCGACCACGCCGCCTCCGCCGCTCGCTGAGACGAAGCCGGAGCCCGCTCCCGAGCCGAAGCCCGAGGCCAAGCCCGAGGTCAAGCCGGAGCCGCCGAAGCCGGCCGGTCCGCTCGACGTCACGGTATCGCCGCCGAAGACGACCGTGAAGCTCGTCACCGCCGGCAAGGGCAAGAAGGTCGCGCTCAAGCTGACGCCGAAGCAGGGCGTCAAGCAGCAGGTCGAGCTCGCGCTCGACTTCAGCGAGAAGCAGACCGCCCCGCCCGAGCTCGGCGGCGAGAGCCAGCACGGCCTGCCGACGGTCGTGCTGTCCGGTGACGCCGAGGTCAAGACCGTCGACGACAAGGGCAAGGCCGAGTACCAGCTCACGGTCAGCGACACCGACGTCCGCGACGCCGCGAACGCGACCCCCGAGCAGAAGACGATGAGTCCGAAGATCAAGGAGGCCCTGCAGTCCCTCAAGGGCATGACGATCGGCGGCACGATCGACGCGAACGGCTCGCAGAGCGACGTCAAGCTGCACGTCGACAAGGGCGACGAGGCCGCGCAGAGCGCGATGGAGCTGATCCGCGTGGCGCTGCCGTGGTGGCCGCTGCTGCCGAACGAGCCCGTCGGCGTCGGCGCGAAGTGGCAGGTCACGACGACGACGAAGCTCATGGACAAGGTCGACGTCACGCAGACGACCGACTACGAGCTCGTCGCGCACAAGGGCAACACCTGGCAGATCAAGGGGACGACGAAGGTCAGCGGCACCGACCAGGACCTCGAGGGCGCGAAGATCAGCCAGATCGGCGGCACCGGCAACGTCGAGGTCGCGATGGTCGACGGCGCGCTCTACCCGACGATCAAGGGCTCGGTCGCGACCGGGTTCACCGCGACGGCGACCGGCCCCGATCCCGCGGATCCGAGCAAGAAGAAGACGGTGTCGCTGACGTTCAACTTCGCGCAGGGCACGGCGGTCACGCCGAAGCCGTGATGCCTAGTTGCACTGATAACTGACGCGCCAGGCGATGGTCTGGCCCGAGCCGTTCGTGATCGGCGCCTCGGACAGCACCGAGTACTTGAACGCGCCGCAGTGCTGGGTCATCAGCTCGTTCGCTCGCTTCATCGCCGGGGCCTCGTCGCCGACGAGCTCGATGACGCCGCCGTGCTCGGTCTTCTCGATGACGTTCACGTCGACGAACGCCGCGGGTGCGGCCGGCGCGGCGGGAGAGGCCGGAGGCGGCGAGCTCGCCGAACATCCGGCGACGAATCCAAGCGCGGCCCACTTCATGCGGTGACGCGGGTGGCGATCAGCTCGTGCGACAGGCGCGAGATCCGGTCGCGCATCGCGCGGCGCGCCTCGGCGGGGCCGACGATCCAGGCGTGGCGGCCGAGGCCGAGCACCCAGCCGGTGACCCACTCGAAGCCTTCGCAGTCGATCAGGATCTCGGCGGAGCCGTCGTCCTGCATCGTCACCTCGCCGACCGGCCACGTCGCGCCGATGCGCGTCACCGCGATCGGATCGAGCTGCACGCGCACGGTCACCGCGTCGGCGCTCGGCACGTAGAGCTGCTCGCGCCGGTACGCCTCGAGATCGAAGTCCGTCGGCCGCTCGAACCGTTCGGCAGGTTGCGTGGTGCGCAGCGCGGCGATGCGGTCGATGCGGAACGTGCGCACGTCGCCGCGCTTGTGGCAGAAGCCGACGACGTACCACTCGCCGGCGTGGTGGACGATGCCGTACGGGTCGATCGGCCGGCGCTCGGCCTGGTGGCGCGACGCCGACACGTAGTCGATCTCGAGGCGCTGGCGCTGGCGCGCGGCGGTGACGAGCGTGCGCAGGTGCGTCGCGACCGCCGCGTCCGCCGGAGATGCGATCGATGCGACGACGGTCGAGGTCGCGAGCGACTCGGCCTCGCCGGCGTCGCGGCCGAGCGCGCTCAGCAGCTTCTTCTCCGCCGACTGCATCGCCGCGTCGAACGGCGCGATGCCGCTCTCGCGCAGCGCGCGGATGCCGAGCAACAGCGAGCAGCCCTCGGCCGGCGTGAGGCGCAGCGGGCGCGTCAGCCGGTGCGCGAGATCGACGAACACGCGGCCTTCCTCGACGGACACGAGCAGGTACTCGCCGGGATCGCCGTCGGGCGGGCCGACCTGCGACAGCAGATCGAGATCGGCGAGCAGCTCGCCCTGCTCGGCGCCGATCAGCTTCGCGAGCTGCTCGACGGTGACGCCCTCGGGGTGCTTGGCGACGTACGGCACGATGAACAGCAGGCGCCGGAGGCGCTGCGACACGTCACGCGACATGGGCGTCGACCTCCAGATCGTTCTCGTACCGCGCGTCGATCGCGGCGAGCTCGTCGGCGAGGCGCGCGCGCAGCTTGTCGCCGCGCAGCACGCGGATCGCGCCCTTCGCGGCGAGGATCTTGGTGACCGCGAACTCGGGGTTCGTGCAGTCGAACGTGATCAGCGTGCGGTCGCCGTCGATGCGCTTGACCGCGGTCGGCCCGAAGTCCTCGTTCGCGACCTCGGCCGCCTCCGCCGACAGCGCGAGCTGCACCTCCTCGGGCGGCTCGGACGCGAACGTCCACGGCGAGCGCGTCGCGTACGCCTTGACGTCGAAGTCCGCCGGCCGCTCGAAGTCGGGCGACTTCGGCTTGGGCGCCATCACCACCTCGTGGATGCGATCGACGCGGAAGCTGCGGATCTCGTGGCGCAGGTGGCACCAGCCGACGACGAGCCACGCGCCCTCGCGGTAGACCATCGCGTACGGATCGACGTCGCGCCGCGACACCATGCCGGTCGCCGCGGTCTGGTACGTCAGCGTCACTCGCTTGCGCAGGCGCGTCGCCGCCTCGAGCGTCGCGTAGATCTCGCCGAGCTCGGGCCGCGACGGGATCACCTTCTCGGGGAAGTGCACGAGCACGGTCGGCGAGTTGTTCGCGGGCCGCGGAAACTCGGTCGGCGTGTCGGGCAGGTCGGGCAGGTCGAACGCGAGCTTCTTCAGCGCGAGGTCGACGATCTTCGGGTACGCGCCGCCGGGCATCGCGTGCGCGACCGAGGCCGCGAGCACGAGCGCGCTGATCTCGTCGCGCGTCAGCCGGACCTCCGGCATCTTGAAGCGCTTGAGATCGATCACGTAGCCGCCGTCCTCGAGCGAGTCGTCCTCGTCGGGCGTCACGTAGCGGATCGGCACGCCGAGGTCGAGCAGGTCGGCCTTGTCGCGCTCGAACGCGCGCAGGCCGGCCTCGATGTTGAGCGTCTGGTAGGCGGGGAACTGCTCGCGGATGTCGCGATAGGTGACCGGCGTGCGCGCGCGCAGCAGGATCATCACCAGATCGAGCAGGCGCTTGCTGCGGTCGCCGCGCGCGCTCGCGTCCTCGGCGGCCTCGGCCTTCGCCGGCTTCGGCTTGAGCTTCGCCTTGGCCGGCCTCGCGGCAGGCTTCGCCTTCGCCCCTTTCGTCGACTTTGCAGCCGCCACCGAGCCGTTCTATCGCACGTCGTCGTCGATCGGAAGAGCCGTACGAGCGAGTCGTGTAACCGGATCGAGCCGCCGACGTAGGAAGCGGCATGAGGAATTACAAGCTTCTCGCCACGACCCTGTCTCTCGCCGTCGGCGCGTGCGCCGCGGATACCAAGCCGATGCAGCCCGCTCCCGGGA
>JBLMXA010000378.1:0-2832 GCA_050257515.1 Acidobacteriota bacterium
GACCAGCCGTAGCTGTTCGAATCGATCACGATCAGCTCGTAGCCGACGCTCGCGACCTCCTTGCCGACCCAGGTCAGCTCGGTGCCGACGCGCTCGAAGCGGTCGTTGCGATGCATCGTCGTGGTCGCGGTGCACATCGGATCCGGCGGCGAGCCGGGAGAGCACGTGTCGAAGATCACGTAGCCGTCGTACGCGCGCGCCTCGAACCCGGCGCCGAGCGCGAGCTCGAGGCTGCGCGTACCGCCGGACGGCTGCCACAGCACGAGATCGAGCCGTGCGCTCGCGGTCGGGCCCGACCAGTCGAAGTCGTGATCGGTGCCGTCGCCGCGCGCGCCCGGCTTGTACGCGAACGAGCGGCCGCCGATCGCGACGAGCAGCCGCCGGCGGTCGCCGTCGCGCGCCGACAGCAGCAGGTCGCCGCCGAGGTTGGAGAACGTGCGCGCGCCGATCGGATCCGAGAGCGGCAGCGCGTCGGCGCCGACGAGCCCGAACCCGAGCGCGACGGGGCGCTCGCCGAGCGCGTGCATCCAGCGCACGTCGCCGGTGACGAGCGTGACGTTCTCGACCGACACGCTGCCGTCGCTGACGATGCGCGTGAGGTCGCCGAGCCCGAGCACGTACGTGCCGTCGGCGATGCGGCCGTGGCCATCGGCGCGCGCGCCGAATCGCGCGACCGGCGCGGTGACCGGCGCGGTCGTCAGCCCGGGGCCGGTCTCGACGCGCTGGACGTTCGTGTCGACCTCCCCGCCGGCCTCGCCGGTGACCGTCCAGCTGTCCGCGCCGGCGCTCGCCGGAGCGAGCACCGCGAGGGCCACCAGGACGCGACGCACGGCCGCATGTTATCCGGCCGCGAACGTGGTAGGGCAGGGTATGCGTAGCCTCGTCGTCGCGATCACACTTCTCGTCACCGCCTGCAAGGGGAACCCCGAGAAGTGCGACAAGGCGATCCGCCACTACGCCGAGCTGATCTTCTGGGAGAAGGCCGACGCCGAGATCGCGGCGGTTCCGCCGGAGCAGCGCGACGCGCTCCGCAAGCAGAAGCTCGCCGAGTTCACGACGAACATGGAGAAGGGCATCAACCTGGTGACGAGCCAGTGCGTGTCGGCGTCGGCGATGAGCGATAGCCAGGTCGACTGCATGCTCGCGGCGAAGACGGCCACGCAGGCGAAGGAGTGCGCGGATCCCCAGTAGCCGTCTGCTAGGCTAGGCCGATGGCAGTCGAGCAGGCGCGCATCGAGCAGCTCGCGCGCCGCGTGCGCTGGCTCGATCGCTATCGCCGCGCGATCTCGCTGGGCGCCTCAGTCGCGCTCGCCGCGCTGCTCCTGTGGCGGCTGCCGAGCTGGCTCGGCGACGACTGGCCGGTGTTCCACGCCCGCCTGCTCGGCATCACGATCGCGTGCGCGACGTGGATCGCCGTCGAGGTCGTGCTCGCTTGGTTCGCCGCCGTGTGGGAGACCGAGCACGATCGCGCGGTCCGCGACCACGGCCTGCCCGAGGCGCGCCTGCTGAAGAAGAATTGAACCGCCGAGACGCAGAGGGCGCCAAGCCCGAGCCAGAAGAAATGATCTACTGGCTCCGGCTTGGCGCCCTCGGCGCCTTGGCGGTTGATCTCTGCTTAGAAATCCATGCCGCCCATGCCGCCCATGCCGCCGCCGCCACCTGGCGCCGGAGCCGGCGCGTCCTTCTTCGGACGCTCGGCGATCATCGCCTCGGTCGTCAGCAGCAGCGACGCGACCGACGCCGCGTTCTGCAGCGCCGTACGCACGACCTTGGTCGGGTCGATCACGCCGGCCTTGGCGAGGTCGGTGTACTCGAGCGACTGCGCGTTGAAGCCGAACGAGCCCGAGCCGTCCTTGACCTTGCTGACGACGATCGAGCCGTCGACGCCGGCGTTCGTCGCGATCTGGCGCAGCGGCTCCTCGATCGCGCGGCGCACGATCGACACGCCGAACTGCTGCTCCTCGTTGAGCTTCAGCTTGTCGAGCGCCTTCTGCGCGCGGATCAGCGCGACGCCGCCGCCGGGCACGACGCCCTCTTCGTCGGCCGCGCGGGTGGCGTGCATCGCGTCCTCGACGCGCGCCTTCTTCTCCTTCATCTCGACCTCGGTCGCCGCGCCGACGCGGATGACCGCGACGCCGCCGACGAGCTTCGCGAGGCGCTCCTGGAGCTTCTCGCGATCGTAGTCCGAGGTGGTCTCCTCGATCGTCTTGCGGATCTGCTTCACGCGCGCCTCGATGTCGGCCTTCTTGCCGGCACCGTCGACGACCGTCGTGTTGTCCTTGTCGACCTTCACGCGCTTGGCCGTGCCGAGGTCGGTCAGCGACAGGTTCTCGAGCTTGAGGCCGAGATCCTCGGTCACCGCCTGGCCGCCGGTCAGCACCGCGATGTCCTTCAGCATCTCCTTGCGGCGGTCGCCGAAGCCCGGCGCCTTGACCGCGCAGATCTGCAGCGTGCCGCGCAGCTTGTTGACGACGAGCGTCGCGAGCGCCTCGCCGTCGACGTCCTCGGCGATGATGAGGAGCGGCTTGCCCTGCTTCGCCACCTGCTCGAGCAGCGGCAGCAGCTCCTTCATGTTCGAGATCTTCTTCTCGTGGATGAGGATGTACGCGTCGTTGAGCACGCACTCCATCCGCTCGGTGTCGGTGACGAAGTACGGCGACAGGTAGCCGCGGTCGAACTGCATGCCCTCGACGACGTCGAGCTCGGAGCTGAGCGTCTTGGCCTCCTCGACCGTGATCACGCCCTCCTTGCCGACCTTCTTCATCGCCTCGGCGATCATGTTGCCGATCTCGGTGTCGCCGTTCGCGCTGATCGTGCCGACCTGCGCGATGT
>JBLMXA010000379.1:0-6800 GCA_050257515.1 Acidobacteriota bacterium
CCTACGCGTCGGGTTGCCCGTCGTTCACGCCGACGACGTCGACGATGGTCACGCTCGTCGCTCGCTAGTTCGCTGCCACGCGCCCGGTGCGGCGCAGCCAGCCTCGCGCGCGCGCCGGGTAGTGGAGGTGGCCGGCGTCGTCGCGCGTGATGCCCGGATCGCGCGGCACGTAGCCGTGCGCGACGTGATCGTGGATGCGCGGGCACAGCTCGTCCGCAGGCAGCCCGGTGTCCGCGCACACCTCGACGTCGTCGATGCCGGCGGGGCGCGGCGGCAACGTCGGCGTCACGCCCGTCGTCGACGCGACCGCGAGGAAGCCGTCGCGCACGAGCGGCGCCGCGGCGTCCATGCCGACGAGGCCCTGCATCGGCGTGCCGTCGAACGTGCCCGCCCACGCACCGACGATCACCTCGCGCGTCGCGCCGATCGCCCACGTGTCGGCGAAGCCGCGCGCGGTGCCGGTCTTCGCGGCGATCGGAAACGGCAGGTCGAACGGCAGCTCCATGCCGAAGCCGGGACGCCGCGCCTCCGCATCCGACAGCATGTCCATCACGAGCCAAGCGGTCTGCGGCGAGAACACGCGGCGCTCCGGCGTCCGCGCGGGCATCCACCGCGCGCCGCCCGGCGCGATCGCGTACGCGATGCCGCGCGGCGTGCCGACCGCGCCGCCCTTGACGAGGAAGCCGTAGCCCGCGGCGAGATCGAGCAGACGCACCTTCGCGGCGCCGAGCGCGAGGCGCAGGCCGTAGTCGCCCGGCGCGCCGGGCAGCTCGCCGACGCCGGCCTGGCGCAGCACGGTCATCACGCGCGCGATGCCGACCGTCGACAGCACGTCGACCGCGGCGAAGTTGTACGAGCTCGCGAGCGCCTCGCGGTAGCGCACCGGGCCGTGCTCGACGCCGGTCGACGGCGCGAAGTAGTCGTCGCTGGTGTCGCGCGTGTCCCACGCGATCGTCGTCGGCGCGGCGCCGTGCTCGATCGCGGTCGCGTACACGAACGGCTTGAGCGCGGAGCCGGGGTGCCGGCGGCGCGTGACGATGTCGATCTGGCTGTCGGCGAAGCTCGTCGAGCCGACCATCGCGCGCACCTCGGTGGTCTGGGCGTCGAGCACGACGACGCCGGCCTGCTCGAGGTTCGCGTGGTGCAGCTGCGCGACCTGCTCGCGCACGCGATGCTCGAGCAGCTGCTGCAGCCGGAGGTCGAGCGTCGTGTGCAGCTCGCCGCCGGCGCGACGCACCTCGGGCGGGAGCTGCTCGAGCACCCAGCGCGTGAAGTGCGGCGCCGCGTTCGCGGGCTCGTGCTGGCCGATCGCGAGCTGCTCGCCCTCGATCGCCTGCGCCGCGGCCTCGTCGATCACGCCGCGCTCGACGAGCAGGCCGAGCACGTGCGCGCGGCGCCGGTGCGCGGCGCCGGCGTGGCGCAGCGGATCGTACGCCGCGGGCGAGCGCGGGATCACCGCGAGCAGCGTCGCCTCGCCCGGTGACAGCGCGCGCGCAGGCTTGCCGAAGTACAGGCGCGCGGCAGCGTCGAAGCCATACGCGCCGTGGCCGAAGTACGCGCGGTTCATCCACTGCTCGAGGATCGCGCGCTTGTCGAGCGCGCGCTCGATGCGCAGCGCGAGCAGCGCCTCGCGCACCTTGTTCGGGATCGTGCGGTCGTTGTCGCCGCGCAGCATCCGCGCGAGCTGCATCGTCAGCGTCGACGCACCGAACCGGCCGCCGTGCGCGTCGAGCCACAGCGCGCGCAGAACGCCGGTCGTGTCGATGCCGTGGTGGTCCCAGAAGCTCGCGTCCTCCGACTCGACGACCGCCGACACCGCGATCGCGGGCAGGTCGCCGAGCTCGGTCCAGTGCGTGCGATCCGCGCCCTCGGCGGGCAGCGTCACGATCTCGTCGCCGCGGACGTCGAGCAGCACGAGCGGCTCCGCCGTCGCGGCGAGCTCGCGGCGATCGAACGGGAAGCACAGCACGAGCACCAGCACGAGCTGGACGATCGCGCACGCCGGCAGCAGCACGGCGACGAGCCCCCAGCGGGCGATCCGCCAGACCTTCGCGGCGATCCGCAGCATGCCGGGATAACGCCGCGGCGGGCCAGGGTATTCGCTCGAAGTTACCGGCACCTGCCGGACGACTCACGCTACGATGGTGGACATGCGGGTCGCGGTGCTGGGAATAGCGGTCGTCGCGTGCGGATCGCCATCGAAGTCGCCGCCGGACGTACCGGTCAACGCGCCGTGGCAGACCGCGACGACGACGTTCGACCAGTCGCTGATCGGCGTGTGGGCGAGCGGCAGCGACGTGTTCGTCGTCGGCTACGACGCGGGGTCGTTTCACTCGACCGACGGCGTCACGTACACCGAGGTGCCGCTGAACGCCGGCACCGCACACGGCGGCCGGATCTGGGGCCGCTCGCCGGGCGACGTGTTCGCGACCGGCTTCTCCGGCAAGATGGTGCACAGCGCGGATCGCGGCGCGAGCTGGCAGGCGGTGACGACCGGCGCGACGCGCGCTCTCTACGGGATGTGGGGCACCGGCACGGAGATCTACGTCGTCGGCGACGACGGCGCGTACCACACGGCCGACGGCACCACGTGGCAGATGCAGACCGTGCCGGTGAGCGGCTACACGCTCGCGGTGTGGGGCAGCGGCCCGAGCGACGTCTACGCGGTCGGCGACGGAGGCATCGCGCACACCGATGGCAGCGGCACGTGGACGATGCAGGCGAACGGGCTCACCGCGCTCCAGATGACCGGGATCTGGGGCTCGGGCGCGAGCGACATCTACGCGGTCGGCGGCTCCGGCATCCTGCACTCCGACGGCAGCGGCACGTGGACGGCGCAGACGAGCTGCGGTGGCCCGATGTACTCGGTGTGGGGCGCGAGCGCGAGCGACGTGTGGACGGTCGGACCCGCGGGCGTGATCTGTCACTCGGCCGGCGACGGGACGTGGACCGCCGTCGACAGCGGCACGACGCTCGACCTCTACGCGATCTACGGCACCGCGAGCGCGATCTACGCGGTCGGCGGGACCACGCCTAGCGTGGGGATCGCGCTGCGGCGTCCGTAGCGCGCGCGGGCGACCGCCGCACCGCCGCCTTGCGCTCGCGGAGCACGCCCGTCATCGGCACGGTCGCCGCGCGCCGCTCGCCGAGCTCGCGCTCCACCGCGCCCGCGACGAGCGCGAACGCGAACAGCAGGTCCTCGATGCGCACGTGCGCGGGCTGGCCCGCGATCCGCCGCCGCGCGAACGTCCGCACGCGCTCGACGGTCGCGACCTCCTCGGCGTAGCCGCGGGAGAGGTCCGCCGCGCGGTCGAGCGCCCATTCGAGCGCGTCTGAAAATGCCTGAAACAGCAGCGTCCACTCGGTCGTATCGGTCAATCAGATCTCCCGGCCTGTTTCGGCCGTCAGATCGACACTCTACGACGGGGGTCTGACACACGAGCGAACCGATCGCCCGAGTGCGAGCGAGGCGAGCGCGAGGCTCCTTACGCGAGTGCGTGCCACGAAGCGGCCACGACCACTCCTACTTCGACGTCGCGAGGTAGAAGTGCGCCGCCGGCCCCTGCGTCGTGTCGGTCGGGACCTCGGCGAGCGCCGCGCTGACGCGGCCGCCGTGCGCGATCATGCCGAGGTAGTCGCCCTCGAACGACGCCGTGCCACGCTCGGGGACGTACTTGAACCCGCCGGGCGTGAACGACGCGTTCGGCGACCACGTCGTGCCGTCGGCGGAGCTCGCCGTCCACACGTGACCGACGCCGTAGCGGTTGTCGTAGAACGCGACGTGCGCGGCGCTCGTCTCGTCGGTCGTGATCGTCGGGTGCATGACCTGCGCGCAGCCGCGCGCCGGCGCGTCTGCGACCGCGACCGCGGGCGTGAAGTCGACCCCGCCCATCGCGTTCGGCTTGCCGCTGACCACCGCGACCTCGCCGGTCGGCGACGCCGTCGTCTGGCGCACGAACGCGATCCAGAACCGGCCGTCGGCGCCGAGCGCGTTGCCCGGCGGATCGAACGCGATCGTGCCGCCGCCGTCGACGGTGACCGGCGGAGAGAACGCGAACGCGCCGCCGGAGGCGCGGCTCGCCATCAGCGTGCCGTTGTTCCACCAGCTGATCATCGCGACCATGCCGTCGGGGCTGAGCGCGAGCTGCGCGAGGTTCTGGCTCGCCGGCATCGCCGACACCGCGAGCGGATCGGTGAACGTGCGGCCGCCGTCCTTGCTCTCGACGACGCGCATCGTCGTCGGTCCCCAGCCGCTGTCGAAGTCGCCGTAGCTGACGAGCACGCGGTTGTTCGCGGCCGCGATCCACGGCTTGTCGAGCAGGTCGGTCTTCGCCGACGCGACGGTGTGGACGTTCTGCCAGCTCTGCCCCATGTCGTCGCTCGTCGCGATTACGATCTCCGAGCTGCCGCGCGGGCTGACGTTGATCCACGCGAGGTACGAGCGGCCGGTCGTCGCGTCGCGCGCGAGCACCGGGTCACACGTGTAGCCGGAGCCGACGCCCTGGTACGGGAACTGCGCGAGCGTCGACGCGTCGCACGCGCCGTCGTCGGTGCACGCGACCGTCGCGGTGACGCCGGTGAACACGCTGCCGAAGTTCAGCGACGTGTACGTCACGAGCGTGTGGCCGGTGCCATCGCTGACGAGGTTGCCCTCGGTGTCGGACACCTGCGCGGGCGCGGTCGGCACGCGCGTGGTCACGAGGTTCGGCAGGACATTCGTCGCGGGCAGGTTCGGGCACACCGCCGGGACACCCGAGCCCGAGCCCGAGCCGGAGCCCGAGCCGGAGCCCGACCCCGAGCCCGACCCCGAGCCCGAGCCGCTTCCCGATCCCGCGTCCGCGACCACGACGCCGCCATCGCCCGGCGGATCGAGCGGGCCGCCATCGTCGGTGAGCGACACCGTGAACGTCGCCGCCTTGTTGTTACGCTCGCGTGTCACGAGGAAGTACTTGCCGGGTGCGAGGTCGTGCGCCTCGAGCCGCGCGTGGCCACCCTGGGCATCGCTCTGGACGCCGGGCACCTCGTTGCCGTCGGGCTGGACGAGGAACACCAGCGGCTCGCCGTCGGGCGAGCTGATGTTCGCGACGACGTCTCCCTCGCCGACGTCCTCGACGCGGATCAGGATGCCCTGGTACTTGTCGGTCGCCGAGTACGTGAACGTGCTCGCCATTCCGGGGTCCATGCGGCCGCGGAACACCCAGCCGGTGGGGTTATCCGACTTGGTATCGGTGATTCCCGAAAAATCTTCGGGACCGGTGGGCGCCTGCTTCGCGGAGCAGGCGACGACGAGTGCGAGCAAGGCAAACCTGATCTTCCGCATCGCGCGTGCTGCCTAGCAGCGTCCGCGCCAGCGCATCCGGCCGAAATGCCGTGCGCGAGATCTGCCAGGGCAACTCGAGTGGCCACTCGGCCGGCGCGCTCAGCAGCCAGTGCGGCCGGCATGCGCACAGATGGTTGCAGGTGAAAGGATCTCGTCCCACAGCTTCACGCCGTCGAGCGCGCCGATCAGCCACGAGTCGACGGCAGCTCCCGAGCCGCCGTTGTTGTTCGAGCCGATCGTGAAGCCGTCGGGGTTGCTGAACGCGCCACCGCCGGCGCAATCGGCAAGCGTCGCGCCGATGCTCGTGCCGTCGACGTAGATGTGGATCGCGCCCGCGTCGCACGTGCACGCGACGTACAGCCAGTCGTGGATCGGGAACGTCGGAGCGTCGAGCACGATCACCTCGTTGCCGAGCCCGCAGCGCAGCGTGTGCGGGCTCGGATCGTTGTTGTGCTACTTCGCGATCGAGATGGAGGTCTGATCGCTGCGGCCGCGCACCTCGGGCTCGTACATCGCCTCGATCTGCGCGGGTAGGGCGGTGAACGTGCCGGCGATCGTCGCGCGCACCTGGTAGGTGAGCGAGTAGTGGCCCGCGCGCATGTGGTCGGCGAACCACGCGACGCGGTCGTCGCGCATGTCCTGGTGGTCCCAGTTGACCTCGGCCCACGACGAGCGATAGCTCGCCCACGGATCGGCCGGCTTGTCCTTGTCGGTGTCGGCAGGCGCGCCCGACGCGAGCTTCGGGTTCACCGGCTCGAAGCCCGCGGGCAGGCGGTCGACGAGCGCGATCCACTTGTGGTCCTTGCTCGCGTCGATCTCGAGCTTGACCGTGACCATGTCGCCGGCCTTGACGTGCGCGAGCGGGGCGCCGTGCTCGTCGAGGTAGCTGCGCGTCACGGAGAAGCCGTGCGACTCGGCGGCGCCGCCGTCGACGCGCGCCTCGGTCACGCGCACGCCGACGTGCGCGGCGTGATCGACCGCGATCTTGACGTCGTCGCCGGCGAGTCGCGACAGCGGCACGCGCACGACGCTGATCTCCGCGCCGCTGATCTTCTTCTTCGAGATCAGCTTGCCGCCGGCGGTCACGGTCGTCATCGTGTCACCGCTCTGCACGCGCTTCGCGTACTGCGCGAGCGCGACGAGCGACCACACGTTCTCCTGCGTCGTGCCCCACGCGCCGTTGACGAGGCGCGCGCTCTTGAGGCCGGCGGCGAGCTGGTCGACGAGCGGCGACTGCGGATCGACCTCGAGCAGCGCGGCGAGCGTCATCGCGGTCGCGCGCACGTCGCTCGTCATGTACAGCTCGTACTCGTCGCCGGCGAACGTCTCCTTCACGCTCGCCTTGCCGTCCTCGACCTTGATGCCCGACGCGATCAGCTGCTCGACCTCGGCGACCTGCTTCGGATCGGCCTTGCCGAGGAACAGCGCGCGGAGCAGGAACGCCTGGCCCCACTTCGGCAGGCCGGCGCGGATCGCGAAC
>JBLMXA010000380.1:0-9316 GCA_050257515.1 Acidobacteriota bacterium
GCGCGAACCCGGCGAACGACAGGTAATGCAGCCGACGCCACCAGCCGGTGCCGATCCGCTTGCGCAGCGCGAAGCTCGCGTGCACGACGACCGCGAGGTACGCCGCGATCGTCCCGGCACCGACGGCGATCGGCCGGTAGCGCGCGAGGAACGGCACGGCGACGTCGAGCGCGTCGAACCGCACGTAGCCGTCCGCGATCAGCGCGGCCGCGTGGCCGAGCACGAGCGCGAGCGCGAGCGGCGACAGCCAGCCGTGGACGTCGACGAGCTGACCGCGCGCGAGCCAGCGGTCGCCCGCTCGCGTCGAGACGAGCAGGCCGGCGATCACGTCGAGCGCCAGCGCGCCGAACGCGGCGAACCCGCTCGCGCGCGCGACGAGCCAGGCACCGTGGCCGGCGGGCCGCGGGACGTCGATCGCCGCCCAGCCGGCGCGCCCGGCGAGCGCGCCGAGCACGGCGAGGATCGCGAGCCCCGTCGCGATGCCGCGCACCGCGTCACGCACGGGCCACCTCGAGCTCGCCGACGACGCGCACGTCGCCCGCCACCGTGACGAGCACGCCCGCGACGCCGGCGGCGACGATCCGCCCGGCAGCGGCGTCGGCGCCGACGATGAACCCGACCTTCGCGACCACGTCGGCCTGCTCGCAGGTCGCGGCGACGACGGTGACCTGCGCGAGATCGGAGCGCGCGGGTGCGCCGGTGCGCGGATCGATCAGGTGATGCGCGAGCTCGCCGCCGGCGCGCCACCACCTCCGGTTCGCCGCGCTGGTCGCGACCGCGCGGTCGCGCAGCCGCAGCGTCGCGACCGTCGCGTGCACGTCGAACGGGCTCTCGATGTCGACGAGCCAGCCGCGGCCGTCGCTGCCGGCGCCGCGCACGACGGCATCGCCGCCCGCGTCGATCATCGCGAGCTCGGGCGCGAGGCGCGCCGCGCGATCGACCGTGCGTCCCTTGAGGAACCCGCCGAGGTCGACGAGCACGTGCGCGGGCCGCCGCACGGTGCCCGTGGCGTCGTCGATCTCGACCTCGGCGAACCGCGCGCGACGCACGCTGGCGCGCGCGGTGTCGCGATCGAGCTGTCCGGGCGCGAACGAGCGGTCGTAGCCGGCCGCGACGAGCGCGCCGCCGACCGCAGGATCGAACAGGCCGTCCGTCGCCGCGACGTGCGCGCGTGCCGCGCGCAGCACCTCGCACATCTCGGGCGACACCGCGAGCGGCGCGGTCGCCCGGTTGAGCGCCGACAGCTCGCTGTCCGCGAGGAACCGGCTGAACCGCTGCTCGGTGCGGGTGAACAGCCGTGCGACGTCCGCGGCGAGCCGCTGCTCGTCCTCGGTCGCCAGCGCGGGCGCCGAGACCTGCACGTCGGTGCCCATCGCGTGGAAGCGCCACATCACGAGCTCCTCGTGCGCACGCGGATCGTGCGCGCCGGCGCGACCCGGTGGATCGCCGGTGCGGGCGCCGCGGTCTGCACGACCGCAGGCGCTGCGGCGAGCAGCTCCGGCGCGATGCCGGACCACGCGACGAGGTAGATCGCGGCGATCGCGGCGACCGCGTAGAGCTTCGCCTCGCGGCCCTGCAAGCGCCGCTCAGTCATCGTCGTCCTCGTGCTCGTGCTCGTGCTCGTGCTCGTGCTCGCGGTGCGACGCGCCGACCGGCGCCGGCTCCTCCACCGGCGCGGCCGCGATCTCGGCGGCGGCCGGCGCGGGCGGCGGGAGCTCGGCTGGCGCGCCGGCAGGGCGCAGCCAGCCGAGCAGCGTGGCGGCGGTGACGCCGATCGCGAGCGTGGTGCCGGCGACGGCTGCCGTGAGCGCGAAGGTGAATCGACGAGACGGTTCGGGCGTGGCCATGACTCCTCCTGTTTCGGTGCGGTGACGGCACGGGAAACGCAACCGTGCCGGCTCATGGATGCAGCGCACACCCCGTCGGTGGAATCGCACGCGCGTGCGATCGACGTGCGCACGAGGAGTTACCGGCGATGACTCGCACGAACGTGCGATCGAGCCTGGCCGCGCTCGCGCTCGTCGTGATCGCGGCATTGCTGCTCGCGGACCTCGCGAGCGATCTGGGCAGCGGCGCGAGCGCGTTTCATGTCGCGGCCGAGGGCACCGCGGTCGTCGCCGCCGCGTTCGGGGTGGTCGAGCTGGTGCGGCAGGTGCGCCACGTCACGCGCGAGGCGCAGGAGCTGCGCACGCACCTCGCGACCAGCCGCGCCGATGCCGAGCGCTGGCGCGGCGAGGCCGGCCGTTTCATCGAGGGGCTCGGCGCGGCGATCGATCGCCAGCTCGAGCGCTGGGGGCTGAGCGCGGCCGAGAAGGAGATCGCGCTGCTGCTGCTCAAGGGGCTCGGCCACAAGGAGATCGCGGTGATCCGCGACGTGTCGGAGACGACGGTGCGCCAGCAGGCGCGCGCGATCTACCGCAAGGCCGGCCTCGCCGGCCGCCACGAGCTCGCGGCGTTCTTTCTCGAGGACCTGCTCGAGCCGCAGGTCACGGCCGCGGATCGGGCTTCGGCGTCGTAGGTCCCGACTCCGGCAGCTTCGGCTTCGCGATGTAGTCGGCCGACGGCTTGCCGCTGAGCGCGCGCAGGAACGTCGCGATCGCGGACACCTCGTCGGAAGACAGCTGCTTGCCGAGCTGCAGCCGCGCCATCGTGCGGATCGCGGTCGGCAGATCGCTGATCGAGCCGTCGTGGAAGTACGGCGCGGTCTCGGCGACGTTCCGCAGGCTCGGCACCTTGAAGAACATGCGATCGGAGTCCTGCTTGGTCAGCGCGAACCGGCCCTGATCGGCGGTGTTCGCGTACGGCTCGACGAGCCCGAGCTTCATGTACATGCTGCCGCCGACGAGCCGGCCCCAGTGGCACGTCGTGCAGCCGGTCTTGACGAACACCGCGAGACCTTCGCGCTCGGCGGCCGACAGCGCGCCATCGTCGCCGGCGAGCAGCTTGTCGAACCGCGACGGCGTGACGAGCCCGCGCTCGAACGCGCCGACCGCGCGCGCGAAGTTGTCGTAGGTGATCGGATCGGCCTCGCCCGGGAACGCGGCGGCGAACGCGGGCGCGTAGCCGGGGATCGACTTCAGCACGCGGATGACGTAATCGGGGCTCGGCATCGCCATCTCGACTGGGTTGAGCACCGGTCCCTTCGCCTGCTCCTCGACGGTCGCGGCGCGGCCGTCCCAGAACTGCGCGAGCTGACCTGCGGCGTTGAACACGGTGGGCGCGTTGCGCCCGCCGAGCTGGCCGCCATGACCCTTCGAGAACCGCTCGCGGTCGGCGCCGCCAGCCGTGAGGTCGTGGCAGCTCGCGCACGACAGGTTCTGGCTCTTCGACAGCCGCGGCTCGAAGTACAGCATGCGACCGAGCGCGATCTTCGCGGGCGTCGCGGGGTTCGCGCGCGTGTCGAAGCGCGCCGGCAGCGGCGCGAACAGCGCGTTGATCTGCGTGCGGTCGATCCGCGGTGCGGGCGTGTCGCCCGCGATCACGAACGTCGTCGTCGCGCAGACGATCAGTCCGACGAGATGATGTCTCCGCATGGCGATCTCGAGGAGCAAGAGACATGCCCCGCGATCCGCGCAAACGCTGCGAGCGCGCGCCTATTCCGTCGGCTCGTGCGAGCGCACGACGAGCCACCACGCGGCCGCGGCGGCAACGAGCAGCAGCGCGACGGCGGCGGTCTTCGCGAGCCCGGCGGCCGCGACGTCGAGCGTGATCAGCTTGCGCGCGATCGCGATGAACACCGCCTCGAAGATCCGGCGCAGCACGTCGGTGCCGCGCAGGTAGGCGACCGCCGTCGCGAGCAGCTCGATCAATACGAAGATCGCGAGCACGTCGTCGAGCACGCCGGCGAGCCTGTCGACGCCGAGAAACGGCGGCGACGCGACGTCGACCACCCGGACGACGAGCCCGGCGATCGCGAGCACGACGAGCACCACCAGCACCGCCATCACGATCACCTCGAGTGCCGTCACCACGACGTGAGCACCGTGCTCGAGCCGTCCTCGCTCCATGTCACCCGAGGCGTGCACGAACCATTCCGCGCAGAGGCTTCGTGCTGCCGCAGATCGCGCGCCGCGCGGGCTGCGGGCACGACACGGGCGAGGCGCGAGGCTTGCAGTCGCGGCGAGGGTGACCAGCGAGCAGCTCACGGACGGACTGTCGTCGGAGGAGGCCGCACGACGTCTTCTGACGATCGGCGCGAACCGGCTGCCGGCGGTGCCGCCACCTTCGCTGGTGCGGCGGGTCGTACGCCAGCTCGCGAGCCCGCTCATCTACGTGCTGCTGTTCGCGGTGCTGTTCGACGTCGTGACCTCGCTGCGCGATCACGGCAGCTGGCCGGTCGAGGGCACGGTGATCGCGGTCGTCGTCGTGCTCAACGCCGCGCTCGGCGTGCTGCAGGAATATCGCGCCGAGCACGCGCTCGCCGAGCTCGAGAAGCTCGCGAGCCCGGTCGTGTGGGCGCTGCGCGACGGCAAGCTCGCGCGGATCGCGGCGGCCGAGCTCGTGCCGGGCGATCGCGTGCGCGTCGAGGCCGGCGAGCGGGTGCCCGCCGACGGCACGTTCCGCGCGGTCGAGGCGGTGATGGTGGACGAATCGCTGCTGACCGGCGAGTCGGTACGCGTCGAGAAGGCCGAAGGTGACGCGGCGATGTCGGGCACGCTCGTCGTGCGCGGCAAGGGCATGCTCGACGTCACCGCGACCGGACCGGCGAGCACGATGGGACGGCTGGCCACCGCGCTCGAGACCGTGCATGCCGATCGCACGCCGCTCGAGCGCCAGCTCGACGTGCTCGGCGGCCGGCTCGGGCGGTGGATCGGTGCGATCGCGCTCGGCCTCGCGGCGGCCGGCATCCTCGCCGAGGGCATCGCGCGATTCGAGGATGTCGTGCTGTTCGCGGTCGCGCTCGCGGTCGCCGCGATCCCGGAGGGCATGCCCGCGGTGGTCACGCTGACGCTGTCGCTCGGCGTGCAGCGGATGGCGCGCCGGCACGCGGTCGTGCGGCGGCTCGCCGCGGTCGAGGCGCTCGGCTCGGTGACCGTGATCGCGACCGACAAGACCGGCACGCTGACCGAGAACCACATGACGGTGCAGGAGCTCGTGGCCCACGACGAGCCCGAGGCGCTGCGCGCGATGGTGCTCGCGAACGACGCGGACGATGCCGCCTCCGCCGGCGATCCGCTCGAGGTCGGGCTGCTCGAGTTCGCACGCGGCCGCGGCCTCGATCCCGCAGAGCTGCGGCGGGCGCACCCGCGCACGTCCGTGCTGCCGTTCGACAGCGCGTGGCGGTTCATGCGCGTCACCGTCGAGCGCGATGGGGCGCCGCGCGCGTACCTCAAGGGCGCGCCGGAGGCGCTGCTCGCGCGCAGCGGGCTCGACGACGTCACGCGGCGGCGGTGGGAAGCGCGCGTCGAGGCGGCCGCGCAGCGCGGCCAGCGCGTGATCGCGCTCGCGGCGAGCGACGGCGACGGCGACGAGCGGATCGAGCTGCTCGGGCTCGCGCTGCTGTGGGATCCGCCTCGCGCGGAGGTGCCGGCCGCGGTGCGCGCGGCGCGCGACGCCGGCGTCCGCGTCATGATGATCACCGGCGATCATCCGGCGACCGCCCGCGAGATCGCGCGGCAGATCGGCATCGCGGATCCCGAGGTGACGAGCGGCTCCGAGCTGCCGGCGGACGCCTTGCAGTTGCGCGACATCGTGCGCACGACGGACGTGTTCGCGCGCGTGACGCCGGAGCAGAAGCTCGCGATCGTCGACGCGCTCAAGGCGAACGGAGAGGTCGTCGCGGTCACCGGCGACGGAGTCAACGACGCGCCCGCGCTCAAGCGCGCCGACGTCGGCATCGCGATGGGGCAGCGCGGCAGCGACGTCGCGCGCGAGGTCGCCGATCTCGTGCTCGTCGACGACAACTTCGCGACGCTCGTCGCCGCGATCGAGGAAGGCCGCAACATCTACGAGAACATCCAGACGTTCCTGCGGTTCACGCTGTCGACAAACCTCGCGCTCGTGCTGCTGACGATCGCCGGCGCGGTCGGCTCGTACGTCGAGAACCTGCGCACGGCCGACGGCATGCTGTTCGTGCCGCTCACCGCGCTGCAGATCCTGTGGATCAACTTCCTCGGCGACGGCCCGCCGGGTCTCGCGTTGGCCGTCGATCGCAACGACGGCGTGATGGCGCGCGCGCCGCGCTCGGGGCGAGAGCTGCTCGACCGGCGCACGCTCCGCTTCATCGTCAGCACCGGCGCGTTCAAGGGCCTGCTCGGCTTCGCCGCGCTGGTCGTGATGCCGCTCGCCGGCTTCACGCTGCTCGCGGTGCAGACCGTCGTGTTCCAGACCGAGGCGATCGGCAAGCTCGTGTCGACCTACACCGCGCGCGGGCTGACGACGCGCGCCGGGCGCAACCTCGCGCTGCACCTCGCGGTCGCCGGCGGGATCGTGCTCCAGGTGCTGACGATGGCGCTGACGCCGCTGCGCGATCTGCTCGAGCTCGAGCCGGTCGACGTCGTCGCGGTCATTGCCGTCGTCGGGCTGATCGCCGCGGCGGTCGCCGGCCAGCGGTTGCTCGCGTGGCTGCTCGGGCGCGCGCCGCGGGCGGGGAAGGTGCAGCATGCGTGAGCTCGGCGAGCGCGCGTGGTTGACGTGGATCGCGATCGCGCTGCTCGCGGCGTCGGCGGTCGTGCTGTGGCCGTTCGCGCCGTGGATCCTGCTCGCGGTGTGGGCCAGCGTGCTCGTGCGGCCGCTCCACGCGCGCATCGCCCGCGCGTTCGGCGATCGGCCACGCCTCGCCGCGGCGATCACCGTGGTCGTGCTCGCGCTCGTGCTCGTGCCGGTCGTCGTGCTCGTCGCGTCGCTCGCGGTCGACGCGATCGATCTCGTGCACAAGGCGCTCGCGTCGGATCGCGTGCAGGGCCTGTGGCAAGGGCTCGTCGCGGGCGACGGTGGCGAGCCGCGCTCGCCGCACGATCTCGTCGGCCTCGCCGTCAGTCAAGGCGGACGCGCGTGGGGGCTCGCCCAGCAGATCGCGGGCACCGCCGCGCACGTCGTGATCGGGCTCGTGATCCTGATCGCCGGCACCTACGCGCTGCTCGTCGACGGCGGCCGCTGGTACGCGTGGCTCGAGCGCCACGCACCGGTGTCGCAGGTCGCGTTCCGGCGGTTCGCGGGCGCGTTCGTCGAGACCGGCCGCGGCCTGTTGTTCGGCGTGCTCGGCGCCGGGCTCGCGCAGGCGATCGTCGCGACCGTGCTGTACCTCGCGCTCGGCGTGCCGCGCGCGTTCGCGCTCGGGCTGCTGACGCTCGTGTGCTCGATCATCCCGGCGATCGGCACCGCGATCGTGTGGGTGCCGATCTCGATCGCGCTCGCGCTCGCCGGCCGCGACACGGCGGCGGTGATCCTCGGCGCCTCCGGCCTGCTCGTGATCGGCACGATCGACAACCTCGTGCGCCCGTACCTGGCGCGGCGAGGCAGCCTCGCGCTGCCGACCTACCTCGTCTTGATCTCGATGTTCGGCGGCGTCGCGATCATGGGGGCCCGCGGGCTCGTGATCGCACCGCTCGTCGTGCGGCTCGCGAAGGAGGCGCTGTCGCTGCGCCGCGATGCCGTCGCGCTCTGATGCGCGGCAACCTTGCCGACGAGATCGACGATCGCCTGCGTCGCCTCGTGCTGGCCGTCGAGCAGGCGCGACAGCGCGCGGCGCTGGCGGGCGGCGTGCTCGAACGCGTCGCGCGAGCTCGTCGCGCTCGCGAACGACGCGCGGTAGTCGAACGCCGCGAGCGCGTCCTGGCGGAACAGCGCGAGTGCGCGCGCGAGCATCGCCTGGCTCTCGGCGTCGAGATCGGTCGGGCAGGGCGCGCCGTTCGCGGTGATCGCGCCGAGCTTGCCGAAGCTGCGCGGATCGTCGGCCGCCGGCGGCTGGTCGTCGATCACGAGCAGTGGCCGCGTCGTGCGCGGAAAGTCCGCCGGGAACAGCGAGAACACGAGCGTGCCGTCGTCGCGCGGGGTCACCGACGCGACGAGCGAACCGACCGAGAAGAACGGCGGGTCGCTCGACTTGTGGATCGCGTCGGCGAGCCGCGTGCGTGCGGCCGTGTCGGGCTCGCCGGCCGGATCGGGATGTGGCGATCGCTTCAGCGTCGTCATCAGGTCGCGCACCTGGTCGATCGCGATGACGACGTTGAGCGCGCTCGCCCCCGCGTAGTGGGCGTGGAAGATGCCGACGAGCTCGAGCTCGCCGGTCTTGCACGACACCGCGAGCACCGGCGAGCCGGAGCCGCCGGACGTCAGCAGCGCGTCGACCACGAAGTCGTCGTGGTTCCAGTCGCCCTGGTCGTCGTGATCGTAGGCGGAGACGACCTTGCCGACGTTCGTCGCGCGAAACTCGCCGAGCGGAAAGCCGCGGACCTCGACAGCGTCGCGGGCGACGAGCGCGGCGCTCTTGCCGACGCGCCACGGGATCACGCCGAGCGCGCTGTGCGCGCGCAGCACGGCGACGTCGAGCGCCGGATCGGCGACCACGCGGGCGAGCGGGATGTCGTCGGCGGCGTAGTCGTCGTGATCGTCGTCGACGATCGCGAGCGCGTCGCCGATCCGCTTGCAGCCGGCCGGCACGCCGTCGACCGCGTGATCGGCGTCGGTGACCGCGGGCCACTCGGCGACATGATCGTTGGTGAGCAGCAGCGTGTCCTTGCCGTCGCGGCGATAGCCGAACGCGGTGCCGTAGGCGGTCGCGGTGGTGCGCGTGCGCTTGAGGTTGCCGTCGCTACCGTACGACACGCACTCGTACGTCGCCGTCGTGCGGACCGCGTACGAGTACGTGCCGGTCTTTGCCTCCAGCTCGCGCGCGCGGGGCGACAGCGTGGCCATGTCCTCGGCGTACTCGCCGGCGCAGTAGGGATCGGCAGCCGCCGCGGCCACGTGCGACGCGGCGAGCACCAGGCAGGCCACCCAGGTGCGTTCGAGCGCCATCATTAGTGAAGACGGCGTGCGGCGGCCGGCGTTCACGTGAACGCGGAGGCGATTCCCGCGTCTTTGAAGAACATATGAAGACGCAGGTGCTGGTCGTTCTCCTGGCTTCGGCATGTGTGACCACCGGGACGTACAACCGCAAGGTCGCGGAGCTGACGAAGCAGCGCGAGCAGGACGCCGCGGCGGCGAAGACGCGGGAGCAGGGACTTCAGGACCAGCTCGACAAGACGCAGAAGAGCTACGTCGAGCTGCAGACCAAGCTCGTCGACGTGCAGGCCGCGCTCGACAAGGCGAACGTCGACAAGAACGAGCTGCAAAAGCACCTGGACGACGGCACGCAGCTCGTCGAGACCCTCAA
>JBLMXA010000381.1:0-4028 GCA_050257515.1 Acidobacteriota bacterium
GAACACCTGGACGATGCCGGGATCGTTGACCGCGGTGGTGGCGCGCGCCTCGTTGAAGAACCGCTCGACGACCTCGCGCTGCGACGACAGCGACGGCAGCAGCACCTTGATCGCCGCGCGCCGGCCGAGCAGCTCGTGCTGCGCGAGATAGACCGCGCCCATGCCGCCCTCGCCGATCTTGCGGACGATCCGGTACGAGCCGATCGCGGCACCTTCGGTCATGGGCAGATCGCCGCGCTGACGTTCTGGGTCTTGAGCGGCGACGTGAGGCCGGCGTTGTCGGTGCACGAGATCTTGAACGCATCGGTCCCGCTCAGCGGGACGGTCGCCGTGTACCTCGTCGAGCTCGTGCAGTCGAACGCGCTCACGCCGGTGTAGCTGCACGTGCACGACTTGATGCCGCTCGTCGCGTCGCTGCGCGTCCACGGGATGTCGACCGTGCTCGGGCAGTTGGTCGTGTCGACCGTCCCGAACGCGACGGTCGGCGTGAGGGTGTCGACCACCCACGACTTCGACGTGTAGGCGAAGTTGCCGGCGGTGTCCGTCGACCCGACGTTGATCGTGTGGCTGCCGTCCGCGCTCACCGTGAACGCGTACGGGCTCGTGCACGAGACCCACGTCCCGCTGTCGAGCTTGCATGCGGTCACGCCGTCGCTGACCGTGAACGACACCGACGCGGATCTCGTGGTCTGGTACGTCGTCGGGTAGCTCGAGATCGACACCGTCGGCGCGGTGAGGTCGACGTTCCACGTGTAGCTCGCCATCGCCGTGTTGTTGACGGCATCGGTCCCGCGCAGCGTGAACGTGTGCGAGCCCTCGGCCAGGCCCGTGTACGTGTACGGGCTCGCGCACGCGTTCGGCGTGCCGTTGTCGAGCTGGCAGGTGTACGTCGCGGAGTCGCCGACCGTGAACGCGACGGTCATCGTCTGCAGGTTCGTCGGGTTCGCCACCGGCGTCACCGAGGTGATCGCGAGCGTCGGCGGCGTCGTGTCGACCGACCACGAGTAGCTCTTCGTCGCGGTGTTGCCGGCGGCGTCGCTGCCCGACAGCGTGAACGTGTGAGAGCCGTCCGCCAGGCCCATGTACGAGGCCGGGCTCGTGCACGCGGCCGGGCTGCCGCTGTCGAGCTGACACGTCACGGTCGCGGCATCGCCGGTTGTGAACGCGATCGCCATCGTCTTCGAATTCGTCGGGTTCGCCGTCGGCGTCGTCGAGGTGATCGCGAGCGTCGGCGGCGTCGTGTCGACCGTCCACGAGTACGTCTTCGTCGTCTGGTTGCCCGCGGTGTCGCTGCCGACGAGCGTGAACTTGTGCGAGCCGTCCGCGAGGCCGGTGTACGACTTCGGGCTCGTGCACGCGCCCGGCGTCGTGCCGTCGAGCTGACACGTCACCGTCGTCGCGTCACCGACCGTGAACGAGAACGAGGCGGAGGTGCTCCTCGACAGCGCCGGCGGCGTGCTGCCGATCGCCATCGCCGGCGGCGTGGTGTCGATCGTCCACGTGTACTGCTTCGTCGTCACGTTGCTGGCGGCGTCGGTGCCGGTGAGCGTGAACGTGTGCGAGCCGTCCGCGAGCGAGGCGTACGTGTACGGGCTCGTGCACGCGCTCGCGGTGCCGCTGTCGATCTTGCACGTCACGGTCACCGAGCTGCCGGTCGTGAACTGGAACTGGCCGCTCGCGGTCGCCGACAGGCTCGGCGGCTCGCTCGTGATCGCGAGCGACGGCGGCTGCGTCTGGACCGTCCACGTGTACGTCTTCGTCGCGGTGTTGCCCGCGGCGTCGGTCGCGTTCAGCGTGAACGTGTGCGAGCCATCCGCGAGGCCGGTGTAGGCGTAGGGGCTCGTGCACGCCTGCGCCGCCGCGCTGTCGATCGCGCACGTCGCGGTCTGCGCGTCGCCGAGGTTGAACTGGAAGTCGCCCGAGGCGACGGGCGACGCCGCGGCCGGCTCGCCGGTGATCGCGACCACCGGCGGGGCGGTGTCGATCGCGAACGAGGTCGACGGGATCGCGCCGGTCAGGCCGTTCGCGGTCGCGCGCAGATCGAACGTGTGCGAGCCATCCGCGAGCGTCGCGAACGTCTTGTCCGGCGGCGGGCAGTCGGCGTACGCGTCGGAGTCGAGGCGGCACTCGACGACCGCGGTCTCGTTGACCTCGAACGAGAACGTCACGGTCGGCTGGTTGCCGAGCGCCGGTGGCTGGCCGGTCAGCGTGATGACCGGCGGGTCGCCCGCCGAGCCATCGCCGGGCGGCAGGAGGCTGCCATCACTGCCGGCGCTGCTGCCGGGCCCGCCGTCGACGGCGATCTTGGCGGGAACCGAGCAGGACGCGAGGACGAGGGGGACGAGCAGGAGCCGCACGGCGCGGCCACGAGTGCAGCGCGCGTGCCCGCGACGGCCCGCGCGGTTCTCGTCACCTACATGCGCGCGCGCGTGTCACGTGACGCCGTCGTGTCGTCACGCGTGTCACGCGTTGCGCGGCTGGATCGCGCTCGACACGGTCAGCTTGGTGTCGCGGTTGTGCGTCTCGATCTGGATGTCGACCGCCTCTGGATCGATCTGCACGAACTTCGCGATCACCTGAGCGATCTCCTGGCGCATCTCCTGGAGCCGCCCGCCGTCGAGGCCGGTGCGGTCGTGCGCGAGCACGAGGTGGAGGCGGCCCTTGGCGACCTCGCGGCTGGGCTTGCCGACGAACAGACTCTTGAAGCTTTCCCACATGGTGGACATCCTCATGCCGGCGTCGCCGACAAGCCGAGCGCGCGGCCGAGACGGGTGAAGAAACCGACGGATTGCTTGTCCTCGACCTCGTGGCCGGCGAGCAGCTTCGCGATGCGGATGAACTCCTTGGCGGCGAGCGACTTGCCCTCGAGCACCGCCGGAACGCCCTTGTTCGTCGTCGCGATCACCTGATCGTCGAGCGGGATCGCGCCGATCAGCTCGAGCGCGAGGATCTCGATGACGTCGTTCTGCGACAGCATGTCGCCGCGCTTGACGAGCTGCGGCGAGATGCGGTTGACGACGAGCCGCGCCGGCACCTCGGCGGCCGCGAGCAGCCCGACCACGCGATCGGCGTCGCGGATCGACGACACCTCGGGCGTCGCGACGACGATCGCCTCGTCGGCGCCCGCGATCGCGTTCTTGAAGCCCTGCTCGATGCCCGCGGGGCAGTCGATCAGCACGAAGTCGTAGCCGTGCTTGAGCTCCATCACGAGGCTCTTCATGTCCTCGGGCGTGACCGAGTCCTTGTCGTCGGTCTGCGACGCGGGGAGCAGCCACAGGTTGTCGAGCCGGCGGTCCTTGATCAGCGCCTTGGCGACCTGGCACTTGCCGCGCACGGCATCGACCAGATGGTAGACGATGCGGTTCTCGAGGCCCATGACGACGTCGAGGTTGCGCAAGCCGATGTCGGCATCGACCAGCACGACCGTGTGGCCGAGCTGGGCGAGCGCGGTGCCGAGGTTGGCGGTGGTGGTCGTCTTGCCGACCCCACCCTTGCCTGACGTGATGACGATTGCGCGACCCATGGTGACTCCTTAGATGCTGGCTGCGATGTGCCGGGGCAGCCGGCCGGTGTAGGTCTCGACGACGATCTGCTCGCCGGTCGCGAATGCGACCTCGGCTTCGGATGCGGGGGCGTTCGAGTCGGAGCGCGCGACCTTGCGGCCGATGCGCAGCTGCTGGGCCTCGAGGCGCAGCGCGAGCACGAACCCGACGTCCTGGCCGATGCCGGCGTGGGCGGTGCCGCGCAGGCGGCCGAGCACGACGATGTTGCCGGTCGCGCGCACCTCGGCGCCCGGGTTGACGTCGCCGAACACGATCAGGTGGCCGACGTGATCGAGGATCACGCCGGAGCGGACGGGCCCGATGAACAGGCGGGTGGACGGGCCCGCGGGGACCGAGAGCTCGGGCTCGCCGGACTCGATCGACGGCTCGGGCTCGGGTTCGGACAGCGAATCGAGCAGGCCGGACAGCTCCGGCAGCTGTTCCTCGACGGGCGCGGAGCCCGCGGCGAGGTTGGGCGCGCTCGGC
>JBLMXA010000382.1:0-5412 GCA_050257515.1 Acidobacteriota bacterium
CGCCGGCGCCGTGCGCCGACCTGCTCGCGACGATGCCGCTCGAGCTGCGCGGCCCGCTCGACGGCATGGCGATGACCGGCACGTTCGGCGCCCGCGCGCGCGCCGCGATCGATCTCGCGGCACCCCCCGGCGAGGGCGTCGCGCTCGACGTCGATCTCGCGAACGGCTGCGAGGTCACCGCCGAGCCGCCCGCCGCCGACGTCACGCTGCTCGCCACCGCGCGTCACCCCGATGGCTGGCTCGATCTCGAGCACGCGCCGTCGCACGTCGCCGAGGCGTTCATCGCGGCCGAGGACGCGCGGTTCTTCGATCACCACGGCTTCGACGGCAAGCAGATCGCGCGCAGCCTCGAGATCGATCTGCGCGATCACAAGCTCGAGCGCGGCGGCTCGACGATCAGCCAGCAGCTCGTCAAGAACGTCTACCTCACGCAGCGCCGCTCGCTCGATCGCAAGATCCAGGAGGCCGTGCTGACGTGGCGGCTCGAGGCGCGCGTCGGCAAGAGGACGATCCTCGAGCGCTACCTGAACCTGATCGAGCTCGGGCCCAGGGTCTCCGGCGTCGCCGCCGCGGCGCGCTACTGGTTCGACGAGACCCCGCACGATCTGACGCTGCACCAGGCCGCGTTCCTCGCCGCGCTGACGTCCGAGCCGCAGACGATGAGCCGCCGTGTCCGCCACGCCGGCGGCCTCGATCCCGAGAGCGCCGCGCGCGTCGACGTCGTGCTGCGCGCGATGCGCAGCGACGGCTTCATCGATCACGCCGAGCTCGAGCGCGGGCGCGACGCGGGCATGCACTTCGCCGCGACCGCGCTGGCCAAGGACGATTAGCCGCCAGGCCGCCGAGGCCGCCAAGACAGACGCCAAGGCGATCTTCGACACAAGATCTGCGCGTCCGTCTTGGCGTGCATGGCATCTTCGCGGCTCACCGTTTCTGCGCCGTCGGTTCGCCACCAGCGCGCTGGCCGCGCATGACTAGCGCGCCCGCACGATCGTCACCGTGCCTGCGGTGCCGTTCGTGATCACGAGCTCGGCCTTGCCGTTGCCGTCGAGATCCGCAGCGGCGATGCCGCGCTCGGCGACCGGGCCGGCGCGGCCGTCGGGTACGTCGAGCGGCTCGGCCCGGAACGCGCGCCCGCGCAGGACCACGACGCGCTCGCTCCGCATGCACGTCACCGCGACGTCGGGCGCACCGTCGCCGTCGAAGTCGCCGATCGCCGCGCGTCGCGGAAGCGCGCAGCCGGGGAGCGCGACCGGCGATCCGGCGACCGGCGCGAAGCCTCCGTGGCCGTCGCCGGCGAGGATCGTCGCGGCGACGTGCTCGCCCGCGGCGATCTGCGGCGCGTACGGCAGGACCACGAGATCGGCGACGCCGTCGCCGGTGAGATCGCCGACCGCGACGCTCCACGGCTCGGCGCCGGCCGCGAACGGCGTGCCGGGCGCGGGGCGAAACCCGCACCGCCCATCGCCGAGCAGCACGGTCGCGGTGTTCGCGTGCCAGGTCCCAATCGCCAGGCCGGGCACGACGACGTCGGGATGGCCGTCGCGGTCGAAGTCGCCGGTGCCGAGCGGCCCGTCGGTGCCGGGCCCCGCGGCGAACGACGGGCCGGCGACGAGCGCGCCGTGCCCATCGCCGGTCAGCAGCTCGACCTGCTGGTTGCCCCAGCTATCGATCACGGCCGCGAGCGGCGCGCGATCGCCGCAGAACCGCGCGACCACGATCGCGTGAGGGTGCGGCCGGGAGCTCGTCGCGAACGGCGAGCCGGGCGCCGCGACGAAGCCGCCGCGCCCGTCGCCGAGCAGCACGCTGACGTACGGCACCTGATGATTCGCGATCGCGACATCGAGGCGACCGTCGCCATCGAGGTCGGCGAGCGCGACGTCGTTCGGCAGGTGGCCGGCCGCAAACGTGCCCGCCACGTGGAGGTGGCCGCCGCGATCGCCGCGCAACACCGCGAGCTTGCCGGCCTCGGGCTCGGCGACGATCGCGTCGAGCGCGCCATCGCCATCGACATCGGCGAGCGCGATCGCGTCGGGATCGCCGCCGACCTGCACGAGCTCGGTCGTGAAAGGTGCGGCGGGCGCGACCGGCGCATGGGAGCCGCACGCGACGAGCAGCAGGAGCGGCAGTCTCATGGCAGGCAGCAGTAGGTGACGGCCGTGCTCGGCGTCGCGCTGCCGGTCGCCGAGCCGCCGCCGGGCGTGCACACGCCCATCGAGGCGGTGCTGCACGTGCACGTCGTGCAGCCGCGCATGTCGTCGACGCCGCCGTAGAACACGTGGCGATCATCGAAGCCCTCGGGGCACATGATGTCGCCGTCGTGATGGACGCACAGCCCGGGCAGAAAGCCCGTCGCGGCGACCGGCATGCACGCGCCGCCGGTGCACTTCGTCGCCGGCGCGGGCGCCGCGCACGCGAACCCGACGCGCCCCCACGACACCAGCGGCAGCATCGCGCTGCCGCCCATCGCCGGGCAGTGGTTACCGCTCGGCGCGCCGCACGTGCACGCATCGCAGCTCGCCGGCTGCGCCATCAGCTCGGCCTGGCCGACGGTCGCCGCGGTGCCGAACGGCGACGTGCACGACGGCTCGCCGCCGGCGGTGCCGTCGTAGAGCTCGTCGAAGCCGCTCCACCCGCCAGGCAGCGGCGGCACGCACGTCAGTGAGGCAGCGCACTCGTCGGCATCAAGCGATCGGGGAGCGTCAGTTGGCTTACCTCCGCTTCCGCCCCCGCATCCCCACATCGCGAGCAGGAGGGCTGCTCGCGCGCGCATCACACTCCGAGGAACAGTCGGTTGCCGAAGTTGCGCTCGAGGTCCGCGGCGAAGATCTTGTTCGCGGCGGCGTCGATGTCGTACGCGACGCGCTTGAACTCGAACGTGTGCTCCTCGCTGTCGTAGATCGTGTAGCTCGCGCGGTTGTCGTAGTCGCGCGGCTGGCCGACGGAGCCGACCGAGATGATGTAGCGGTGCTCGGGGCGGATCACGAACTTCGTCGCGACCACCTCGAACACCTCGTCGCGGGTCAGCGCGAACGACTTGCACAGGTGCGAGTGGCCGATGAACGTGACGACGCCGAGCTCGTCCCAGATGTCGAGGCAGCGCGATGCCTGCTCGACGGAGAAGATGTACTCGAACTCCTCGAGGTTGATCGGCGAGCCGTGGCAGAACGTCAGGTCGCCTTCGCGCACCTCGTAGGGGAGCTGGCGCAGCCACTCCATGTTCTCCGGCGACAGCTGGCGCGCGTGGAGATCGAGCGCCTGGCGGGCGGCGTCGTAGTAGTAGCTGTAGTCCATGCGCCCGGCGACCGCGGCGTCGTGGTTGCCGAGGATCGTGAACGCCGCGAGCTTGCGGATGATGTCGCAGCACTCGTTCGGCGACGCACCGTAGCCGACGACATCGCCGATACAGACGTACTTGTCGATGCGCTCCGACTTGAACGCCTCGACCACGGCATTCATCGCTTCGATGTTCGCGTGGACGTCGGAGAAGATCCCGATCCTCATGTACGGCCAGCGGTGATCATACCTGAAAAAGCTCAGGTCTGGATCAGGTCCGACTCGTCGAGCTCCGCTTCCTCTTCCTCGACGATCAGGTCTGCGTCATCGAGCTCCTGAGGGCTCGACGCGTCGAGGTCGTGGAGCGCGGCTGCCGCGACGTCGGGTCGATCCGACTCGAGCGCCTCGAAGAACCGCCGCGAGAACGCGCGATTCACGGTGACGTCCTTCGAGGGCTGGCCGGGACGCACGCGCACCTCGTCGCGGGTCGCGTGCTCGAGCAGCGCGAGCGCCTGCTTCGCGAGCGGCGCCATGATGCTCTGCCCCGCTGCCATCTGGTCGAGCGCGGTCTTGCCGCCGCGTACGCCGATGTGGGCCATCGCCCACGCGATGCGCTCCGACAGCTGCGGCAAGCGATCGCCGAGCCGGCCGACGTGGCTGGCGAGCGGCATCAGCGCGGTCGGTCCGATCTGTCCGATCGCGCGCGCGATCTCGCGCCAGATCTCGGTCGGCTCGTCGAACAACAGCTGGATCACGGCGTGCGTGCCATCGTCGTTGCGGAGCAGCGCGAGCGCGAGCGCGCAGCCGTGGCGCAGGAACGCCTTGCTCGACTGCAGGCCCTCGATCAGCGGCCCGGCGGCCGCGCTGCCGAGCTTGACGGTCTTGCCGAGGATGCGGACCGCCTCGGCGCGGCTCATCTTCTTGACCGCCGAGATCACCGGGATCGCGGCGCGCGCATCGCCGCGGTCGCACAGCTCGGCGGCCGCGGACACGCGGTGCTTCTTGTCGTCGAGCAGCCCGAGCAGCTCGTCGACCGAGCGGCCGCGCGGGATCGACTGCGTCGGCGTCCGCTCGATCGAGCCCGACACCGTCGACACGTCCTCGCTCTTGATCGCGCCGTTGCCGCCCTTGCGGCGCAGCTCGACGCCGAGCGCCTTTGCCTCGTCGGCGAGCGCCTTCGCGTTGTCGTCGGCGGCGTCGGCGTCGAGGTCGAACGCCGTCGGGTGGCGGCGCAGCGTCTCGAAGCCGGCGTCGAGCTTCACGATCAGGTCGCGGCGCGACCGCGCGAGCCCCTCGGACACCGCGAGCTGCGCGAGCTCGGGGCCCATCCAGATGCCCCACGCGACCGCGCTCTCGAGCACGTGCCGGCGCAGCTGGCGCCAGCGCACGAGCGGGAACCCGCGCGCGGTGACGAGGTAGTCCTCGCGCGACGGTCGCGCGAACCGCTTCGCGATCGCGATCGCGCGGCGCACGTGCTGCGCCGTCTGCAGCTGCGCGAGCTTGTCGTCGCGGAACTCGGCGTGCTCGGGGTGCTCGACGCCGAGCAGGTCGTAGCCGGCGCCGAGCACGAGATCGCGCGCGCGGGCGAACGACGGCTCGGCCTCGCCGTCGGCGGTCAGCCCGCGCAGGTGGTCGTCGGCGGCGCGCAGGATGTAGGCGAGGTTCTCGGCGAGCGGCGCGGCGAGCCGCACGCGCCGGATCGGCCGGCCGCGCACGACGACGTCGACGACGAGCTCGAACGTCTTCGCGAGCTGCGCCAGCACCTGGCGATCGAGATCGACGGCGACGTCGAGCGCGAGCACCGCGAGCTGCGTCGGGCTCGGCACGCGCAGCGCGGGCGGCGGCCCGATCACGAGGACGACGACCGGGGATGTCGCCGCGCGGTGGAGCAGCACGCGCACGTCGAGCGCACCTCCCAGCCCGCGCGCGATCTGCTCGCCGGCGATCAGCGCGAGCCGCACGTGCTGGTCCTCGATCCGGAACGACGACGTCGTGCCGGTCGCCGCGAACTCGAGCCACGTGTCACTCCCCGGCGCCGGCATCGGCAGCTCGGTCGTCTCGGTCGTCAGCGGATCGGCGCCCTGCGGCACGATCGACTCGCCGGTCGTGTCCTCCTCGTCGAACTCGACCTTCGCC
>JBLMXA010000383.1:0-9812 GCA_050257515.1 Acidobacteriota bacterium
CGCGTCGCTAGCGCGCATACGAAATCGCGCGCGTCCGAAATTCTTCGTGCGCAGCTGTGCGAGAAGAACCACAGCGACGAGCGACCCGCGAGTCGACTAACGTGGCGCGGTCATGAGTCGCAAGCGTCGTCGTTCGCGCGAACGTGCCAGCCGCGTCGCCGGCTTCACCGCCGAGGAAGAGGCGTTCTTCGCCGCCGGCCACGAGCTCGCCGAGCAACCGGTGCTCGACGACGCGCCGCGCGCGGGCTGGCTGCGCCGGTTGTGGGCGCGCGTGGCGGTCTAACCTTAGCTAGGCCCGCCGCCGGCGTTGCACCACGAGCGCGAGCGCGACGGCGACGAGCGTGAGCGTCGACGCGTCCCCGCCCACCTGGCAGCCCGCGCCCTCCGGCGGCGCGGGCACGGTGTCCGGCGACGGCGCCGGTTCGCCGTCCGCCTTGCCGAGGCACACGATGCTGACGAGCGCGCAGCGGTTGGGACCGTTCGACACGTCGACGTCGGCGTCGTAGCCGACGAGCAGGCCGTCGGGCGCGTGGTCGCACACGTACGAGTGGCGGGCGTCGTCGCGCGTGATCGCCGAGACGAGCTCGTCGCGCATGAACGGGCGGACGATCGTGTTGTCCCAGCGGCGATCGACGCCGTCCCACTGCGACGCGGAGCCGAGGTAGTTGCACGCGTCGCCGTAGTCGGTGAGGTGATTCTCGTGGTCCGAGATGTTGGCGAGCGCGGACTTCTCGGCGCCCCAGTCCTCGAGCGAGGCGAACACCGCATCGAACACCGCGTCGGTCTCCTCGCGCGCGCACGTCGCCGCGGCGGGCACGAGGTCGGGGCTTTCGCTCGTGCCCTCGCACAGATCGTCGAGCGATCGCCACGCGTGCTGCGGGTTCGTCATCCCGCTGTGCGCGCAGTTGTCCTGCACGACATGCAGTGCGCGGCCGACGAACGACGCGAGCGTGGTGATGTGCTCGGTCGAGCCGTCATACACGACCGCGCCGATCGCGTGTCGGATCTGCTGGCCGAACCAGAACACGCGCCAGATCGCCGTATCGGCGCCGTCGCACGCGGTCTGGCCGACCTCCATCTGCCCGTGGGCGGCGAGGATGTTGAACTCGTAGTCGTCGACGTTGTGCGCGGCGACCGCGACCTGATCGCAGAACGCCTCTGGCGCACCGTGCGCCAGGCACGAGTCGTACGCGATCTGATAGTGGACGCTCTGGTTCAGCGCGTACGCCGGCGCCGACAAGAACATTCCCGCACCGACGACCAGCCCGACGAGCTTGCACATGGCCGCGGCGGATAGCAGCCCGCGTGCCGGTCACGGCGCGCGTGGTTTCGCAGGACTGGCCGCGGACAACAGGCCCGAGGCTACTCGAGTGTCCGGGTCGGCGCGCTACGCCAGACCTTCGACGCGCACCCACGGCCCCGCCGTGTACGGGAACGACTGGTCGAAGTGGACGTGCGCGACGTACCACAGCGAGAGGTCCTCGCCGTCGATGTTCTCGTCGCCGACGTACGCGGCGGGGAACGGCTGCGCGCCGGCGTTGCTGCGCGGCGAGAACGGCGACCATTCGCCGTCGTGGTAGCGCAGCGCGAACACCTCGGCGTCGTCCCACACGTGCGGGCGCACGTTGATCGCCGGGCGCGAGCCGCCAGAAGTCGGGATCGTCACCTGGCGCCACACGTTGCCCTGATCGTCGGCCTCGCCGGAGTACGGGAACCAGCCCTCGCGCTCGACGCGGTTCCAGCGGCCGGCCTCGTAGTGCTCGAACGCGTCGTCGCGCGCGCCGTCGAGATCGAAGTCGAAGCGGAAGTGCGGGTGGTAGGTGTGCTGGTCGTGGATGCCGGGGCCGTAGATCGTCAGCCACGGGCACATCCGGCCATCGTCGTGGAACCGCCACAGCTGCGTGTAGTGGTACGGGCCGGCGACGAAGCTCGCCGACAGCTCGACGCCGCCGCGGAACGACTGCACGCGGACCGGGCCGTCGATCGTGCGCGTGCCGAGCGGCGTCCACCACGGGCCGTGCGACTCGCCCGGGTCCTTGTCGGGCTCGAGCGACTGGCGCTGGTGATCGATCGTGACGTAGGGCAGCGAGCCCTCCCACAGCACGCGGTGGCCCTTGTAGTCGGCGAGGTAGATCATGATCCCGGCGGACTCGGTGAGCCGCCAGTGGAACTTCCAGTTCGCTTCCTGGATCGCGTTGGACATGGCTACCACTGCTCCGCGGGGACCACCTGGGTCACCGCCTGATCGAGGAGATCGACGACCGCGACGAGCGACGCGTGCCCCCCGGCGCGGCCGAACATCACCGCGGCCGAGCGGCGCGAGAACGCGAGATCGCTCGCGGTGCGCCCCCAGTAGTGCATCGTCGCGAGCGGCTCGTCGTTGATGCCGAGCTTCTCGCGGACGCGATGATCGACCATCGCGATCGACTGCGCGAGCGCCTCCTCCTCGCGCGACAGCATCGGCTGGCCCTTGCCGAGCTCGAGGTGCGCGACGACGCCGGCGTCGAGATCGACGCACGCGTCGACCGAGCGATCGTTCGCGTAGTCGAACGCGACGACGCGCGCGAGCCGGTGGCCGGCCATCCAGTGCGGCGGCTTGACCACGAGCGGCTCGGCGCAGATCACGCGGTAGCGACCGACCTTCGCCATGCCGGTCAGCCGCTTGTCCTCGGCCATCGTGCGCAGCGCGTCGGCGACCTCGCCGGCGGTCAGCGGGTCGAACAGCGCCGGGTCCGCCTGTGCGACATCGGGCTCCTTGCGGCCCTTCTTCGCGTGGCCGTTCGGCCTCGGCTTGTTCGACTTCCTGGCCTGTTTCGCGGCCTTCACCGCGGTCTTCGCCTGCGCCATGGCGCGCACTATACAATCAGTTCATGCAGGCCGGGGGCGTGGTGCTGTCGAGCGCGGTCTGCAGCGCGGGGCACGGCTCGGGATCGAACGAGCCCGTGATGTGATCGCCGCTGTCCATCACGACGTCGTAGTGGCCGCTGAACTGGTTGCCGCTGATCGCGGTCAGCGTCACCGTGCCCGTCGTCGCGGTGCCGGTGTCGGTGGTGACCTCCTTGCAGGTCGCGTCGTAGACCTTGGCGCTGAGCGTGGCGGCCATCGCCGGAGGCGTGCCCGAGCCCTGGTAGATCGCGAACGTGCCGGGCATCGTCGGCGTGTTGAGCGTGGTGCCGTTGACGGTCTCGAGCGAGATCGAGACCACCGAGACGCTCGGCGGCTGCTTGTTCGCGGTGATGTCGGCGCACATGCCGCTGGTGTTCGCCAGCAGGATCGCGGCGGTGTGGAACGTGCCGGTGTTGCCGGTGATCGCGACCGACGCCGAGATCGCGTCCTTGATCGCGTACGTCTGGCCCTTGACCGTGCCCGAAACCGACCCCGCGACCGTGTCGGTACCACAAGCGCCCACCGCGAGAGCCAACCCTACGAAAAGTGCTGATTTTCCCATGCGCTGCTTATCGCACATCTCTCGTTAGATCTGGGGGCGCGATCGCGCGTTCAGAACCGCATGCGCAGCATCCTATTCGCCTCGCTCCTGGCCGCGGCGGCCTGCTCGTCGGAGTCTGCCTATGCCGATCAGGTCGCCGGCCCCGTCCCGCCCGGTCCCCGCACCGCGCTCGCGATCGCGAACGCGAAGGTCCGCGCGCCGTACGACGTCCAGGTGATCCGCGAGGACGGCGAGACGATGCCGACCTACGCGCTGAAGGATCGCTACTACGTCCAGGGCAACGCGGGCGACCGCTACATCATCCGCGTCACCAACCCGACGCCGAACCGCGTCGAGGCGGTCGTCTCGGTCGACGGCCTAGACGTGATCGACGGCGACGAGGGCGATCTCCACAAGCGCGGCTACATCGTCCCCGCGTTTGGCGACGTGCGCATCGAGGGCTTCCGCACGTCGCTCGACGACGTCGCGACGTTCCGGTTCTCGTCGGTCGACGGCTCGTACGCCGGCAAGAAGGGCAAGGCGCGCAACGTCGGCGTGATCGCGGTCGCGATCTTCGAGGAGCAGCACCAGCAGATCGTCGAGCCGGCGCCGGTCATCATCGGCCAGAACGCGCCCGCGAAGGACCGCCCGTACGATTACCGCGACGACATGGACGCGAGCCGCGCGCCCGCGCCGGCCGCCGAGCGCGGTCACGGCCGCGTCGCGCGCGCCGACAAGAAGGCCGAGGCCGAGACCACGGCGTCGCGCCCGATGCCCGCGCCTCCGCCCGCCGCCGCGCCGCGCGGTGGCTACTACGGTGGCGCCGCCGGCGCTCCGGCCGCGAAGGCTCCCGCGCCGCGCCGCGAGGCGATGACGGACGAGGGCGACGACATCGGTGGTGGCATGGAGCAGCAGGCGCCGGCGCAGCCGACGAACCGCCTCGGCCTCGGCACCGAGTTCGGCGAGTCGCGCACGTCGTCGGCGACGTACACGCGGTTCGTGCGCGCGACCAACCGGCCGATCGCGATCGCCGAGCTCCGCTACAACGACGCCGCGGGCCTGATGGCGCTCGGCATCAACGTCCAGCCGCTGCCCGACGAGGGCGAGATCATGACGCGCGAGACGGCCGACCCGTTCCCCGGCGACCGCCACTTCTCGAACGCGCCCTGATCAGTCTGGCTTGACGATCGGACCCTGCGAGGAGCCTTCGGGCTCCTCGCATTCGTCGTAGGGGTTCTTGAGGCCCTCGACGCACATCTTCAGGCGCGTCGCCGTGCACATGACGCTCGTGACGCTGCCGTCGAACACGATCTGCTTCGTCCCCTTGAAGTGAGGCGCCCGGCACTCGATGGTGAGCTTCGTGCCGTAGCGCTCCTCGAGCCGCACGCCGCTCGGCCCGCGGAAGACGTGGCCGACGAACACGTCGGTGTCGGCCGGGCGCGTCAGCACCTCGACGACGACGGTCGCCGGGTGCGGGCCGCCGCGCACGGTGGCGACCGGGCCGTCGGGTCGCTGGAGGATCGGGTCGCTGCCGCGTGCGGCGACGGCGACCGCGGCATCGGGCGCCGCCGCGAGCGCGGCATCGGGTGACACCTCGGCGATCGGCGCGGCATCGGCGTGCACCTCGGCGACGCCCGCGGCATCGCGCGGCGCGCTCGCGGCCTGCTCGCCGCCGCCGTGGTGGGCCGCGAGCACGACGATCGTGGCGCCGCCGGCCGCGAGCACCGCGAGCGCGGCGAGGATCCACGGCAGCCGGCTCGGCCGCTCGGCGGGCAGCGGCTCGAAGTCGGTGTGCAGCGACAGCGGGCCGGCGACGAACTCCGGCTCGTGCAGCTGCCGCGTCGCCGGCTTGCTGCGCCGCGGCGGGCCGCCGACGCCGGTGTCGGCGCCGGGCGGCAGCGACGGCAGCTGCAGCGTCTCGGGCAGCGCGAGGTCGATGCCGTCGAGCGCGGCGGCGAATTCGCCCATCGTCTGGTAGCGCTCGTCGCGGTCCTTCGCGAGCGCCTTCATGACGACCGCCTCGAGCGCCGGCGCGACCTGGATCTTCGGATCGACCCTGGACGGCGGCATGATCGGGTCGAGCATCTGCATCGCGATCGTGCGCACCATGCTGCCGCCCTTGTGCGGCACCTTGCCGACGAGCATCTGGTAGAGGATCGTGCCGAGCGCGTAGATGTCGACGCGGCGGTCGGTGTCGGAGCGGCCTGCCGCCTGCTCGGGCGCCATGTACTCGGGCGTGCCGAACACCGCGCCGGTGCGCGTGAGGCGCGGCGCGTTCGGATCGCTGCCCTCGATCGGCTGCACCTTCGCGATGCCGAAGTCGACGATCTTGACGAAGTCGGGGCGGCCGTCGCGGTCGATCAGGAACACGTTGCCGGGCTTGAGATCGCGGTGGACGATGCCCTTGTCGTGCGCGGCGGCGAGCGCGCGCGCGATCTGCACCGCGATGCGCACGGCGCGATCGGCGGGCAGCGGCGCCGCGGCCTTGATCACGTCCGCGAGCGTCGTGCCGTCGATGTGCTCCATCACCGAGTAGGTGAGGCCGTCGGGCGTGGTGCCGAAATCGGTGACGTCGACGATGTTCGGGTGGCCGATACGCGACGCGGCCTTCGCCTCCTGCACGAACCGGTGGATCGTCGCGGTGTCGCGCGTCGCCTCGCGCTTGAGCACCTTGATCGCGAGCGGCCGCTCGATCACCGCGTGCTTCGCCGCGAACACGACGCCCATGCCGCCCTCGCCGAGCTTCTTCTGCACGAAGTAGCGGCCGTCGAGCGTCTGGCCGACGAGCGCGTCGTACTCGTTGACGCGCTCGCGCAGCGCGGCCTTCGCGCGGCCGGTCTCGTCGCCGATCCGCGACACCGCGACGACCTTGTGCTCGATCGTCTCGGACTCGCTCTGCGCGCGGAGCGACTCCGACAGCAGCGTCTGGCGCTCGGCCGCCGACTCGAGCGGCTTGCCATCGAACGGACAGAACCCGGGCTCGTCGAACGCGCGATGGCAGGCCGGGCACTCGTGACGCATCAGGGCGGCGGCTGCCGTGTCTCCGGATACGACTGCGTGCGGAAGTACGTGAACACCTCGTTCTTCGCCGCGACCGCGAGGATGCCGGTGCCGTTGAACTTCATCACGCCGACCGCGCGCCCGAACTGCTCGCTCGCGTCGGGCTGATCGTCGCTGAGCGTCTCGTCGGCGGTCGCCGCGAGCTTGCCGGTGGTCGCGTCGAGCGCGTGCAGCTCGACCTGGCCGCTGATCGTGCCGTTGACGCTGCGGCTCGGGAACCCGAGCACGACGAACGGCCTGGCGCTCGCGCCGAGCTGCGCGAGCACCGCGCTCTCGAGGCCGTCGGCGGGCAGCGTGTCGGTCTTCGTCAGCGTCGCCGCGTCGACGACCATCACCTGGCCGTTCGTCGCCTGGTTCGCGTGCGCGGCGAGCACGAGGTACTCCTTCGCGCTCGTCGACGTGCCGAGCACCTGGACGATCGCGCCGACGCCCGGCACGAAGCCCGTCGGCAGCGACATCGCGTTCGCCGCGATCGCGGTGCCCATCGTCGACGCCGGCGTCAGCATCGCGCAGGTCTGCAGCGCGGCCTTGTCGTACGACAGCAGCGTGCCGGTCGCGGTCCACGCCCACACGTTCGTGTCATCGGCGCCGAGCGCGACCGCCGCGAGCGGCGAGCTCGTCTCGTCCGAGGCGACGCACCAGCGCGCGCCGTTCGCGTCGAGCACGAACAGGTTCGTGCCCGCGGCGATCACGAGCGACGTGCCGAGGTAGGTCGCGGCGTCGGGCGGGCTCGCCGACATGATGCTCGTGTCGCCGGGCGCCGCGGCATCGCCGCTGTGCACGGCGATGAAGTTCGGGGTCGTCGACGCGGCGACCACGGCGAAGTGACCGGCGCCATCGGTCGTGAAGATCGGCTGCTCGCCGAGCGACGCGATGTTGTGACCCGCGAGCCGCTCGGGGTTCGCGCCGAGCGACACGTTGCCCTTCGCGTCGTACTCGAGCGTCGAGTGCGTCGGCGTGTCGTTGCTGATCACGCTCAACCGCCCGCCGGTCGCGTCGGTGGTCGTGCCCGACACCGCGAGCGCGTAGTCGGTCGAGCCGACGTTCGGCGATTGCGTCGAGTGGGCCCAGGTCTGGCCGGCGAGGTCGTCGAACGCGGTCCACTTGCAGCCGACGAGCGCGACGAGCCCAACGAGAAAGACGTAGCGCGTCACCAGTGCACCTCCAGTCCGGCGCCCGCGTACTGCGAGCTGACTTCCGGGCGCAGCGCGAGCGCCTTGATGTCGATCGACGCCTGCGACGGCGCGCCGGTCTCCTTGAACGTCTTGTAGATCGCGGTCAGCAGCGCGATGCCGGCGATGCCGTAGCCCGCGTCGGCCGCGATCGAGTAGATCTTGCCGCGCAGGAACCGCGGGTCGTTCGAGTCGACCGGTGGGGTGCCCGCCGCGATCGCCTTTTGCAGGTCGTCGTGCAGCTTGTTCGCCTGCAGGCCGCAGTAGATGCCGCCGCCGCCGAAGATCGCGGCGATCGCGTACGCCCACACGGCGTCGCCGTGGCCGGGCTCCGGCTTCATCGCCATGCGCATCGTCGTCTCGCTCTTGGCCTGCACGTAGATCTGCTTCGAGTACGTCTTGTAGTCGGGGCGCTTGACCGTGATCGTGTGATCGCCCTCGGGCACGCTGCGCATGCACGGCCCGCGCTCGCACAGCACCTTGCCGTCGACGAGGATCTGCGAGTCCTCGATGCCGAGACCGACGACGTCGAGCTTGCCGACCGGCGAGCCCTTGAGCGAGCCCTTGATCGACTTGGTCTCGCCGGCGGCGATGTCGACGTCCTCGCGGAACTCGTCGTAGCCCTCGGCGCTGATCCAGACCGTGTGCTTGCCCGGCTTGATGCTCTTGCCGAGCGGCGCCTTGAACGGCGCGACGCCGTGATCGTCGATGTAGACGTCGGCGTCCTTGACGTTCGACGTGACGTCGATCCACGCGAACGTGCTGTCCTGCGACATCGGCACGATCACCTGGACGAGCTTCGTCGGATCCGCCGAGATCGTGGTCTCGACGGGCCGGAACCCGCGCTTCTCGATGTACAGCTTGTGCTCGCCGTCGATCGAGCCCGACCACGGCGTCTGCGCGAGCGGCGGCTTCTTCGGATCGTCGAGGTAGACCGTCGCGTTCTGTGGCTCGGTGACGATGACGACGAGGCCGCGCACCTTGACGTCGCCGAGCTGCTGCACCTCCTGCGACGGTGCCTGCGGCGCCGCCGCGGCCGAGCCCGAGCCGGAGCCGGAGCCGGCGCCGGGCTCGGGATGCTTCGCCGCGTCCTTGAGCCGCTGGATCTCCGCCTCGAGCACGCCGATCGTCTTTTGGACCTTGTCCTTGTCGGTCGCGGTCGGCTCCTCGGACAGGTACCGCTTGTAGAACTCGACGGCCTTCGTGTAGGCCTCGACGTCCGAGGTCTTCTTGCCCTTCATGTGGTAGCTGGCGCCGACGTTGTACAGGAACTGCGGGAACGGGCGCGCCGCGTAGGCATCCTGGAAGCCCTTCGCGGCGTCGTCGTACTTGCCGGCGAGGTAGGCGACCTGCGCCTCGTCGAACGCGGTCTGTGCCTTCTTCAGCGCGTCGGCGGATTGCGCCCGCACGCGCGGCGCGAGCAGCGCGATCATGACCACCCCGATCGCGAGCAGCACACGTACTTTCATAAGCTCACCTGGAGCCGATAATTTTAGCAGAAACTCACGTTCGCCTCGACGGGGTCGCGCGTCGTGCGGCAGCGATTCGCGGGCGCGGCCTCGTCGGCGCGGCCCAGCGCGAGGCCGAACAGGATGGTGTCGGTGTCGGCGATCGGCAGCTGGGCGCGCAGCGGCTCGGGGTACGCCGCCAGCGAGGCCATCGGGCAGGTGTCGATGCCGAGCGCGGCCGCCGCGGTCAGCACGTAGCCGAGCCAGACTCCGACATCCACGTAGGCGTAGGGACCGAGGCGTTTGTCACACGCGACGATCGCCACGTGCGGGGCGTCGAACAGCGCGTAGTTGCGCAGCCACGCGTCGTAGCGGCCGGCCTTGTCGTCGCGCGCCACGCCCATCGCCTGGTACAGCGCGACACCGCACGCGACGCGGTGCTGCTGGTACGGCGGCGGGTAGTCGAGCGGGAACGGCACCTCGGCGTGCGGCAGCGCGGACTTTGCGGCCGCGACCATCGCCGCGGCGAGCTTGCCGGTGGTCGGCGGCTCGGTGACGGCGACTCGCCACGGCTGCACGTTGCACCAGCTCGGCGCGTCCTGGGCCGCCGCGAACATCTCGACGAGTGTCGCGCGCGGGATCGGCTCGGGCTTGAATGCGCGCATGCTGGCGCGCGCCTTCCACAGCTCGGCGAGCGCGGGCAGC
>JBLMXA010000384.1:0-3853 GCA_050257515.1 Acidobacteriota bacterium
CCGCCATCTGGCCGAAGGTTGCCATGCCCATGGATCGCCGTGGAAACCGCGCGTTTGCGCTTCTGCTTGCAGCATTCTTGCCCGCGTTCGCCGCAGCGCAAACGCTCCCGCAGGAATACCAGAACCTGATCCGCTCGCAGGCCGGCGTCGGTGCGCTCGATGCGGGTTTGCTGGGCGATCGGATCGATTACGACAGCGGCCACGTCGAGTTCGTCGCGACCGATGTGAGCCTGCCCGGCAACTCCGCGTTGCCGGTCGCGGTCGGACGGCGCTATGCGGTCGGGACGAACCCGGCCGGCGTGGTGCCCGAGCGTGCGTTCGGCGACTGGGACATCGAGGTGCCGCACATCGAGGGCATCGTCGCGACGAGCGTCGGCTGGATCGTGCCGGGCGGCAACCCGAACGCGCGCTGCAGCGCATTCGCCGGCGCGCCGGATGCGATCGTGACGACGCCCTCGATCGAGCAGCCGGGCACGACGGTCACGACGACGATTCCGTGGCAGCAGTACTCGACCGGCTATCGCCTCGCGGTGCCGGGCTACGGCCGCCGCGAGCTGCTCGAGCGCGCGCCGAACAACACCGCGCACCCGAGCTCGGGCAACTGGCCGATCGTGACCAACGACTGGTGGATGGTGAGCTGCCTGCCGACGCTCGACGTCGACAGCCCCGGCACCGGCGAGGGTTTCCTCGCGCTCGCGCCCGACGGCACGAAGTACACGTTCAACTGGCTCGCGCTGCGCCCGATCGTCGCGCTGTCGCGGCCGGCCGACACCGATCAGCCGAACGTCACCGCGACGCTCGATCGCGAGGCGGCCTGGATGATGGCGACCAAGGTCGAGGATCGCTTCGGCAACTGGGTCAAGTACACCTACGATCCGTCCGAGCCGCTGCACCTGAAGCAGATCACCTCGAGCGACGGGCGCGCGATCACGCTGACCTACTCGGGCACGACCAACATCGTGCAGACGGTCGGCGACGGCTCGCACACCTGGAGCTACGGCTACACCTACAACGGCAGTTATTACTCGCTGTCGTCGGTGACGCGGCCGGATGCCTCGAAGTGGCAGATCAGTTTCGACACGCTGAACCACATCAGCTGGTCGTACCCGAACCCGTGGACCTGCGGCGCACCGGGGACGCCCTCGGCGCCGTACACGTTCACCGGCTCGATCACGCACCCGAGCGGCGCCAAGGGCACGTTCACGTTCGATATCACGCGGCGCGGCCGCACCGGCGCGCCCGGCACCTGCTACACGAACAGCGCCAACGTTGCGTTCGCGAGCGTCCAGCCCGGCGTCTACGACACGCTCGCGCTGACAGAGAAGCAGATCACCGGTCCGGGCCTTGCCTCGCCGCTGACCTGGTCGCTCGCCTATGCGGGCTGCTCGGGCTCGAGCTGCGCGACGACCGTCACGACGACCGTCACCGATCCGCGCGGCGGCAACACGCGCTACACGTTCGGCACCGGCTACAACGACGACGAAGGGCTGCTGCTCAAGAAGGAGAGCGGCGGCTCGGGATCGAGTTATCTTCAGTCGGAGACGTATACCTACTTCCCGGCGACCGGCCAGTCGTATCCGGCCGTGCTCGGCACGCCGACGCAAAGCCGCGGCGATACGGTGCGCCTGGCCTCGCTGCGCCCGCTCCAGCAGCGCGTCACGAGCCTGCAGGGCGTCGCGTTCACGTATACGGCGAGCAACCTCGATCCGTTCGGCTTCGCGCAGACGATCGCGCGGGCGGGCTCGGCGAGCAAGACCGAGAGCGTCACCTACGCGAACAACCCGACGCTGTGGACGCTCGGCACCGTCAAGACGATCGCGAGCGCCGGCACGAGCGAGCTCGATGTCACGCTCGATGCGCTGAACCGGCCGACCACGATCCGCCGCTTCGGCGAGGTCGACGCGACGTTCGGCTACAACGCCGACGGCACCCTGCAGTGGCGCAAGGACGGCGACGGCCATGCGACGACCTACGCGAACTGGATGCGCGGCATCCCGGAGAACGTCGGCTACGCGACCGGCGAGAGCGCCTCGGTGGCCGTATCCAACACCGGCACGATCGACAGCTTCACCGACGAGCGCGGCTCGACGACGAGCTACGACCACGACGCGATGGGCCGGCTCAGCGGGATCCACTACCCCGCAGGCGATCCCGGCACCGGCAGCAACCAGAGCTTCGCAGCGACCACGATCCTCTGGTCGACCGGCGCCTCGGGTTGGACCTCGACCGAGACGACCGACACCGACCAGAAGGTCACGAAGTACGACGCGCTCTTGCGCCCGCTCCTCGTCAACGAGAACAACGCGCGCTTCGTCAACACGCAATACGACGCCGACGGCGGCCCGGTCTTCGTCTCGGTGCCCTCGGCCTTGCCGAACGAAGGCAGCGGCACGAGCTACCAGTACGACGCGCTCGGCCGGGTGACGCAGAAGAGCTTCGTCGGCTACACGACGAGCTATACCTACCAATCCGGCTTCGTCACGCGCATCGCCGATCCGAACGCGACGACGTACGTCCACTATCTGACCCACGATGAGCCGTCGACGGCCTGGCCGATCACGATCGACGGGCCGCTCTATACGACCAACATCGCGCGCGACGCCTGGGGCCGGCCGCAGACGATCAGCCGCGGCAGCACGAAGCGCGAATGGACCTGGAGCGGCCGCTTCGTCTGTGCCGTCTACAGCCCCGAGCGCGGCACCACGGTGCTCGCGCGCGACAGCGCCGGCAACGTCACTGCGAGCGCGGATCTTGCCGGCGACGTCGGCTGCGACTATGGCGGCATCAATGCGACGAACCAGGTCGCGCGCACCTACGACAACCGCAACCGGCTGCTGACCGTCGACTATCCGGGCGGCTCGGACCAGGACATCGTGCAGACCTGGTGGCCGACCGGTCAGGTCAAGACCGCGAGCCGCGGCGGCCTCACGCGCACGAGCAACTACAACCGGCGCGGCCTGCTGACGTTCGAGACGCTGACCATCGACGGCACGCCGTACGAGATCGACACTGCCTACAACACACGCGGGCAGCCGACGACGCTGACCTATCCCGACCAGACCTCGATCGACTACGCGCCCGATGCCTGGGGCGAGCCGACGAAGATCGGCGCCTACGCCACGAACCTCACCTACTGGCCGAACGGCGCGGTCAAGGGCTTCAGCTACGGCAACGGCCTCGCGCACGCGATGAGCCAGAACACGCGCCTCCTGCCGCAGAACGTCACCGAAGGCAGCGTGCAGAACCGCGACGTCGGCTACGACGGTGTCGGCAACGTCACCGCGATCACCGATCACCTCACCGGGCACATCGACTCGGTCGCGCTGAGCTACGACACGGCCAACCGGCTGGAGACCGCGAATGCCGCTGGCCTCTGGGGCAATGCCACGTTCGGCTACGACGACTTCGACAACCTCAAGACCGCGACGGTCGGCGGCGTATCGACGAGCTTCACGATCGATGCCGCGACGAACCGCGCCACGGCGATGGTCGTCAACGGAGTCTCAACCGCGCTCCACTACGACGGCCAGGGCCACCTGACCCAGAAGGGCGGCCAGACCTTCACGTTCGACCGCTCGGACCTTCTGCTCGGCACATCCGGAGAATCCTATCGCTACGACGCCGACGGCCGGCGCACCGTCGCCGGCAGCGGCGGCTATCAGCGCGTCTGGATCTACGACCACGACGGGCGGCTGCTCATGGCGCTCGAGCCCGGCCTGCCGGTCGGCTGCAAGTCGGCCAACGATCGTGTGTTCTGCTCGAGCTTCGAGCCGCCGCCGCAGAGCCAGAGCGTCACGCGCTATGTCTACCTCGGCCAGCACCTGATCGCCAGGAACGGACCCGAGGGCCTGCG
>JBLMXA010000385.1:0-8068 GCA_050257515.1 Acidobacteriota bacterium
CGAACGCGGCGATCGTGTAGCGGAACAGCCGCGCGGTCGGCACGACGTGGCGCGGGGCGAGCAGGATTCGCCAGCACGCGGCCTTGCCGTACAGGCACACGAAGTTGAGCGCCGCCGCGACCAGCAACGGCCACAGCTTCGCGCCGGCGAGCGCGGCTAGGAGCTTTCCCCACTCGAGCTCCCGGGCAAAAAGCCACAACAGCACGCCGACGAGCGCGATCGCGACCACACGGAGCACGATGGCAAGCCGACGATTCACGAGCGCTCAGGCTCATACCACGGCAAAGGCAGGCAACCCGAGGAGATCGCAGCACTCGCCGCAAGATGCCGCTCCCAACCGAAACCCAGGATGCTACTAGACATGCAGCGGGTTCCGCGTTACTCAACTCCCGCTCGCAACACGCAAAACCGTCGAGAGCTAGTTATGGAAGTGAAGACTACCGCGCCGCAGCAGCGCCGGTCGAATGTTTACGGAGTCATCGCCTGTCAGGGTGACTCGCTGACCTTCGGCTCGCGTGATCCGGACGGCATGAGCTATCCGCTCTACCTCGGTCGCATGCTGTCGCAGAAGCACGGTCAGACGTGGGCCACCGTCAACTTCGGCGTCCCCGGCGAGTGCTGGGCCGAGCTGTGGCGCCGGAACTACCACGAGCTGCTGTCGGTCCCCGAGGCCGGCGAGGTCTGCCTGTGGATGGGCACGAACGACGCGTGGAAGGGCCGCGACGTCGAGCAGAGCTTGATCGCGTGCGAGGCGGTGCTCGACCAGTGCAAGGCGCTCGGCCGCTTCGTCTACCTCGCGACGCTGCCGGGCAAGCGCGGGTTCGGCGCGCCGCGCGAGCCGTGGTCGATGAACCAGAACATCGAGAAGCTCAACGTCGCGTACAAGCGGATCGTGGAGGAGCGGCGGCTCGCGCTCGTCGACCTCACCGACATGCCGCAGGAGCACTTCTGCGACGGCATCCATCTCACCCAGGCGGGCAACAAGTGGGTCGCGGAGAAGTTCCTCGCGGCCATCGAGGCTCGCAGGTGATCAGCTCCGGCAAGGGCGAGGTCTTCGCGATCGTCGGGACGCGTCCCGAGGTCGTCAAGATGGCGCCGGTCGTCGCGGCGCTCAAGCGCCGCGGCATCGCGACGAAGGTCGTCGCGACCGGCCAGCACTACAGCTGGCAGATGATGGGGAGCTTCCTCGAGAGCTTCCACCTCTCGGTCGATCACCAGCTCGAGCTGTCGCAGCGCGATCTGCTCGGCAGCTTCGTCGAGGTGCTCGGCGGGCTCGGCAACCTGTTCGCGAAGCACGCGCCCGCGCTCGTGCTCGCGGTCGGCGACACGACCACGGTGCTCGCGGCCGCGCTCGCCTCGCGCAAGAGCGGCTCGGCGTTCGGTCACGTCGAGAGCGGGCTGCGCGCGTTCTCGCGCGAGCTGCCCGAGGAGGAGCACCGGATCTGCGCCGACGCGCTCGCCGAGCTGCTGTTCGCGCCGACCCGCATCGCGGTCGAGAACCTCACGCGCGAGCAGGTCAACGGCACGATCCTGCTCACCGGCAACCCGGTGCTCGATGCGCTGCGCAGCCACCCGCCGGTCGTCCCCGCCGACGACGCTCGCCGCGGCATCCTCGTCACGCTGCACCGCCAGGAGACGGTCGACGACCGCGCGAAGCTCGCGCAGGTGCTCGCCGCGCTCGACGCGCTCGGCAAGACCCACGAGGTGACGTGGCCGGTGCACCCGCGCACCGTCGCGAAGGTGCGCGAGGCCGGCCTCGCGTTCCCGCCGACGATCCACGTCGTCGAGCCGCTCGGCCACACCGAGTTCCTCGCGAAGCTCGCGTCGGCGCGCGTGGTCGTCACCGACTCCGGTGGCGTCCAGGAGGAGTCCGCGATCCTCGGCACGCCGTGTGTAACAGTTCGCAACAACACCGAGCGCCCCGAGACGATCGCGGCGGGAGTCGGCCTGCTCGCGCACATCGACACCAAGGCGATCCTCGGCGCGATCGACGAGATCGTTCGCGACTGGAAGTCGTTTGCTCGTCCCGTGTCGCACCTGTACGGCGACGGCCGTGCGGGCGAAAAGATTGCCGATGCGTGCGCGGAGTGGCTGACCGCCCGCGGGTTCCTGTCGATCGAGGCGCTGAGGCGCACGGCGACCTGAACGACTTTTGCGCACGGCGTCGAGGTGGTATTCGGCTAGGATGCGCGCCATGGAGCTGCCGTGAGGATCTGCATGGTCGTCCCGTACGACCTCGCCGAGGAAGGCGGGGTCAAGCGTCACGCCGTGCAGCTGGCCGCGACGCTGCGGCGGCTCGGCGACGACGTCGACGTGATCGGTCCGGTCAGCGGCCATCGCGCGCTCGGCGAGCACGTCTACGGCTTTCGCGGCGTCGTCAACATCGTCTCCAACAGCAGCGACAACCGGCTCGGCATCTTCGCGTGCCCGCACAAGGTGCGCCGGCTGTTCCGCGACAAGAGCTACGACGTCGTCCACATCCACGAGCCGCTGCAGCCATCGCTCAACTACTACGCGGTGTGGTGCGCGTCGCCGCGCGCGGCGCGGATCGCGACGTTCCACGCGTTCTCCGAGCAGGAGTCGACGGCGCTGCTCCGCGCGCGCAAGTTCTGGTCGGCGATCGCGTTTCCCGCGTACGACCGCGGCATCGCGGTGTCGCCGGCGGCGGCCGAGTACGCGCGGGTGACGTTCAAGAAGCCGATGACGATCATCCCGAACGGCATCCGCACCGAGCTGTACCGGCCTGGCCTCGCGCCATCGTCGGGGCCGCTGAAGCTGCTGTTCGTCGGCCACTGGCGCGACTCGCGCAAGGGCCTGCCGTACCTGCTCGAGGCGTGCGGCAAGCTGCGCGAGCGCGGTGTCGAATGGACGCTCGACATCGTCGGCGACGGCGGCCAGGTGCCGCCGTCCGAGCTGCCGGGCGTGACGTATCACGGCCCGATCTCGTCGGAGACGCGGATCGCGGAGCTCTACGCGGCGTGCGACGTGTTCGTGTCACCGGCGACCGGCATGGAGTCGTTCGGGATCGTGCTGCTCGAGGCGATGGCGTCGTCGCGCGCGATCGTGTGCTCCGACATCGCCGGTTACCGCTACGCGGTCGGCAGCGGCCCCACCTGCGGTGCGAAGCTCGTGACGCCGGGCTCGGTCGACGGCATCGTCGCGGCGCTCGCCGAGCTCGCCACCGATCCGGCGGCGCGCGTGAAGATGGGCGCGCAGAACCGCGAGCGCGCGCGAGAGTTCGACTGGGACAACCTCGTCGCCCGCGTGCGCGACGAGTACTGCGCGGCGCTCGAGGCGCGCGGCGTGCGCGCCGAGCCGCTGCCGCGCCCCGCCGTCGCGTCGCCGTCGACCACCGGCGCGGCGGTCTGAACAAATTCAACCGCCAAGGCGCCAAGCGCGCCAAGCCGGAGCCAGAAGAAAGGAACTCATCTTCTTCTGCTGGCTCCGGCTTGGCGTTCTCGGCGCCTTGGCGGTTCAATTCTTCTGCTGGTAGGGCTGCATGAACACGACGCCCTCGAGCGCGCGGGCTTCCCACGCCTTCATCCATGCGGTCGAGCGGTAGCGGTCCCATAGATCGGCGGCGATCGTGACGACCGGGCCGGTGACGTCGGCGTGCGCCGCGACGCGCAGCGCGGCGACGACGTTGACGCCGGTCGAGCCACCGACGGCGAGGCCCTCTTCCTTGGCGAGTCGCTCGCACATCGCGAACGCCTCGGCGTCGGAGACCTTCTCCGCGTAATCGACGGCCTCCTTGTGGAGGTTCGACGGCACGCTCGCCGAGCCGATGCCCTCGACCGCGAACGGGCCGTCGGGTCCGAGCGTGCCGGTGTTGATCCACTCGCCGAGGCCCGAACCGATCGGATCGGCGAGCACGACCTCGATGCCGGGCACCTTCTCCTTGAGGAACCTGCCGACGCCGGTGATCGTGCCGCCGGTGCCGGCGGCCGACACGAACGCGCCGAGGTGGCCGTTCATCTGCGCGAAGATCTCCGGACCGGTCGCCGAGAACCCCTTGCCGCCGTAGTGGGCGTCGAGGTTCGCCGGGTTGTGGAACTGGTTCGTCGGAAACCAGCCGTGCTCCTCCGCGAGCCGCGCGGCGACGTTGCGGAAGTTGTCCGGGCTCTTGATGCCCGCGGCCTTCGCGATGAACACGTCGGCGCCGAGCTGGCGCAGCTGCACGCGCTTGTCGACCGCGACGCGCTCGGGGATCACGCAGATGCAGCGGTAGCCGCGCGACGCGGCGAGCAGCGCGAGGCCGACGCCGGTGTTGCCGGCGGTGCCCTCGATGATCGTCATCGGCGGGTCCGCGTGCGGGACCAGCACGCCGCGCGTCTCGGCATCGAGGATGATCGCGCGCGCGGTGCGGTCCTTGACCGACCCACCCGGGTTCAGGTGCTCGCACTTGACGAACACCGGGTTCGGAAGGCCCCGGGCAACCCGCTTCAGCTCGATGAGCGGCGTGTTGCCGATGGCGTCGACGACATCCATGGCGGAACCCTATCGCACTTGACATGTATCACGTCGTGATACACGATGTGTCACGCGTGGCGGACGAGCCGGAGAAGAAGGAGCGCGTGATCCACACGCGCGTGCCCGAGAGCCTCGAGGCCGAGCTGCGCCGGCGCGCGCAGGACCTCGGCATCTCGGTGTCGAACCTCGTGCGCAACGTGCTCGGCCACGCATTCGGCCTGGTCGGCGACGTGGTCGCCGATGGCCACGCGATCGCGCGCGCCGCGCGCGGCCAGGCGCGCAAGGACGTGATCGGCTGGCAGCCGCTCGTCGTCGCGAAGCCGACCGCGTGCACGCGCTGCGGCGCCAAGCTCGCGAAAGGCGGCAAGGCGGCGGTGTCGATCCACGAGGACGGCAGCCCGGGAACCATCGCGTGCATCCCCTGCACCGAGGAGGACACATGACGACGCTCGAAGACATCCTGCGGCCGGTACGCGAGACCGCGAGCGAGGCGGCGCAGCTGCTCAAGCACCTCGGCGGCCGCCTCGACGCGATGTCGCTCGACCTCGCGCGCGACGGCGGCGCGGTCGTGCGCGAGGCCCAGGCGCTCGCCGATGCCGCGCGCGATCACGCGACGACGTTCGTGCGCGCGACGCCGCGGGTGACGAGGATCGCGCAGGCGACCGCGGCGCTGTTCGCGCGCCAGCGCTGGCTGCGGCTCGCGCAGACCGCGCGCACCGGCACGCCCGCGCTCCGGCCCGACGATCATCGCGAGCTCGCGCGGCGCACCGCCGCGTACGCCGCCGACCTGCGCGGCGGCATCGCGAAGCTCGGCCAGCTCGCGTCGTGCCGGCCCGATCTCGTCGGCCCGATCTGGGCGGCCGAGCTCGCGAAGCTGCAGGACGAGGTGCCGCCGGTCGACGCGGCTTCGATCCGCGCGCGCATCGAGAGCGAGCTCGGCAAGCCGATCGCAGAGGTGTTCGCCGAGCTCGACGACGCGCCGCTCGCGGCGGCGAGCCTCGCGCAGGTCCACGCCGGCAAGCTGCTCGACGGCACGCCGGTGGTCGTCAAGGTCCAGGTGCCCGGCATCGAGGACGTGATCGCGGCGGACATCGCGGCGCTCAAGGCGATCGCGTCGGCGGTCGGCGAGCTGCCCGGGCTCGACCTGCAGACGGTGACCGGCGAGCTCGGGCGCGCGCTCGCGATCGAGCTCGACTACCAGGCCGAGGCCGACGCGCTGTGGAGCTACAGCGGCCGCGCGGTCGTGCCGCGGCCGGTCGCCGAGGCCTCGAGCAAGCGCGTGCTGACGATGACGCGCGTCACCGGCGAGCGGCTGACCGCGTGGCTCGAGCTGGCGCCGGCGGCCGATCGCGACCGGCTGCTCGGCGAGCTCGTCGGCGAGGTCGCCGCCCAGATCCTCGCGCGCGGCCAGGTCCACGCCGATCCCCACCCCGGCAACTTCCTGGTCACCCCCGACGGCGAGCTCGCGCTGCTCGACTTCGGCTGCATGCTCGAGCTGACGCGCGAGGAGCGCGCGAGCTACGCACGGCTCGTGCTCGCGATCGCGGGCGGCAACGCGGCGGCCGCCGGCACCGAGCTCGCGGCGCTCGGCTTCACCGCCGACGATCCCGACCAGCTCGTCGATCTCGCCGGCTCGCTGGTCGGCGCGCTCAAGCCCGGCGCGAACCTCGCGCAGCTCGACTGGCAGGCCGCGTTCGCCGACCAGGTCGCGCAGGCGCGCTCGCTCGGCGGCCTCGCGATCCCGCCGTCGTTCGTGCTGCTCGGCCGCGTGCTCGCGTCGATCGCCGGCCTGCTCGCGACCTACAAGCCCAGGCTCGAGCTGCACCCGCTGATCGCACGCCACCTCGCCGTGGCGATCGCGCATCCGCCGAGTCCGTCGTAGCATCCAAGCGTCGTGCCTTCTCGCGGCGTGATGTACATGGCCGGCAGCGCGTTCGCGTTCTCGGTCATGGCATTGCTCGTCAAGCTCGCGAGCGACGAGCTGCCGACCGGCGAGATCGTGCTCGCGCGCGCGGCGGTCACGCTCGTGCTGTCGTACGCGATGCTGCGCCGCCGCGGCGTCCCGGTGTGGGGCCACAACAAGCGCGGCCTGTTGCTGCGCGGCTGCATCGGGTTCTGCGCGCTCGCCTGCTACTACGTGTCGCTGCGCCAGCTGCCGCTCGCCGACGCGACGACGCTGCAGAACACGACGCCGCTCGTCACCGCGCTGCTCGCGTGGTGGCTGCTCGGCGAGCGCGTCGGCTGGGCGACCGCCGCGGCGATCGCGATCGGGCTCGTCGGGGTCGTGCTGATCGTGCACCCGTCGGGCGGCGGCGCCGACGCGCTCGGCGTCGCGGTCGCGCTCGGCGGCGCGACGTGCTCGGGGATCGCGTACGTCACGGTGCGCCAGCTGTCCAAGCGCGAGCACCCGCTCGTGATCGTGTTCTATTTCCCGCTCGTCGCGACGCCGCTCGCGCTGCCGTGGGCGCTGCACGACTTCGTGTGGCCGTCGCCGACCGGCTGGCTGCTGCTCGCGGCGATGGGCGCGGCGACGCAGCTCGGCCAGGTGTTCATGACGCTCGGCCTCACGCTCGTGCGCGCCGGCCGCGCGACCGCGATCAACTTCCTGCAGGTGTGCTTCGCGATGGTGTGGCAGGTCGCGTTCTTCGCGAAGCAGCCGGCGCTCGCGACGATCGGCGGCGCCGCGCTGATCATCGGCGGGACGCTGCTGGTGTCGGCCAGCGAACGATCGGCGCCAGCAGCGCCGTGATCGCGGACGCGAGCGCGGCACCGGCGAGCACGTCGGACACGAAGTGCGCGTCGACCGCGAGGCGCGCGAGGCACGCGTAGGCGGTCACCGCGATCGCGAGCCAGCGCAGCCGCGGCCACACGACCGCCGCCGGCAGCGCGAGGCTCGCGAAGATCATGACGTGGCCCGACGGGAACGACGCGCCGCCCTGGCCGAACGTCGCGCCGGCGTGGCGCAGCCACTCCCACGGGCGCAGCCGGCCGGTCGCCGTCTTCATCCACATCATCAGCAGGCGCGACGCGAGGTGGACGAGATCGATGTAGACGAACGCGCGCGCGAGCTCGACGCGGCGGAGCGCGAGGCAGCCCGCGGCGAGCACGGCGAGCGCGACGACGCCGGCCCACCGCCACGGCTCGATCCCGGCGCCGTACTCGAACCACGCGATCCCGGTGTTCCACGCAGCGGGCCACGTGTCGCGCGCGCCGAGCCAGCGCGCGGCGGGCTCGTCGATCGTGACGATCGCGAGCGCGGCGAGCGCTGCGAGGATCGCCGAGGCGACGAGCAGACCACGCACCGACATCGTCGCAGCATACGCGTGGCGTACCGCGCATGTCATCGACCGCGCACGCGGGCTCGCGCGTTGCAGCCGCCCACCTCATGACGATCCGTACCGCGGTATGGAGGGGCGTCGCGCTCGGCGCGCTGTGGACCGCAGCGTTCGTCGCGATCGCGGCGGTGATCGAGGCCGCCGGCGGGCCGGTGAGCCCGGCCTCGCGGCTGTTCGAGCAGGTCACGCGCGCGTTGCCGGGCGCCGTGATCACGTTCGCGATCGACGAGATCGTGCGGCTGGTGCGCGCGCTCGGCGCGGGC
>JBLMXA010000386.1:0-5868 GCA_050257515.1 Acidobacteriota bacterium
GCCCGCGCCCGACGATCGGCCGGACTCGCAGCCGATCGAGCCGCCGCCGCCGCTGCGGCTGCCGACGCTCGCCGACGTGCCTCGCAAGCCACCGACGCTGCCACCGCCGCAGCCTCCCGCGCCGCCGCCACGCGCGACGCCGGCGCCGCGTGGCTCGCAGCCCGGGATGCAGCCTCCGCAGCGACCGAGTCAACGCCCGTCGCAGCCGCCGCCGATCGGCCGCAAGACGCCGGTCGCCGGCGAGAAGCCGATTCCCGACAAGGCGCCGGAGAAGCGCACGATCGCGCACGCGATCCCGCCGATGCCGAACCGCGCCGAGACCGAGGACGACGACAAGCGGCCTACCGGCGTGCGCGACGTCGTCGAGAACCCGGTCACCGCCGTCGAGATCGACGCGGAGGCGAAGGCCGCGCATATCGCGAAGCAGCAGCTCGCGGCACGCCAGGCGGCGCTCGTCGCGGCGAAGCAGCAGATGCTCGCGAAGCAGCACGCCGCCGAGACCGCGCAGATGATCGAGGGCTCCGACACCGGCGTCGAGCTCGCGCCGCCGACCGCGCCGCCGAGCGATCGCACCGATCAGATGGAGCTCGAGGCCGCGATCGCGGTGCGCCCGGCGACGGCGACCGAGCAGGTCCAGCTCCCGCTCTCGACCGCGCCGGCGTCGCTGCCGCCTCCCAAGAAGACCGAGACGGCGATCTCCGGTCCGACGCCCGCGTGCCCGCAGTGCGAGGCGCCGATGGCGTGGGTCGAGGAGCACCTGCGCTTCTACTGCAAGCAGTGCAAGATGTACTTCTGATGGCGCAGCTGCTGCTGATCCGCCATGGCCAGGCGTCGTATGGCCAGGCCGACTACGACCGGCTGTCGCCGCGCGGGATCGAGCAGGCGCGCGCGCTCGGCCGCCATCTCGCGGGCGCCCGGCTCGATGCGCTCTACGTCGGGCCGCTGCGCCGCCAGCTCGAGACCGCGTCGTTCGCCGCCGAGGCCGCCGGCGGCGCGCTGCCCGCCGCGCGCGAGCTCGCCGAGCTCGCCGAGTACCCGGCGTTCGAGATCGTCAAGCAGTTTCCCGGCGAGGCGTTCCACGAGGTGCTGAACCGGTGGAGCCGCGACGAGCACGCGTTCGAGGGCGTCGAGCGCGTCGGCGTGTTCGCCGCGCGCGTGCGCGGCGGGCTCGAGCGGATCGTCGCCGACGTGCGGAGCGGCGGCCGGATCGGCATCATCACGTCGGCCGGACCGATCGGCGTCGCGCTCGGGCTCGTGTTCGGCGCGACGCCGCACCACATGGTCCGCGCGAGCTCGACCGTGCGCAACGCGTCGATCAGCGAGCTCAAGATCCGCACCGCGGATTTTGCGTGGCATCCCGAGCGAGTCGCGCTCGTGTCGTTCAACTCGGTCGCCCATCTGCCCACGGAGCTGGTCACGGAGTATTAACGCGGCATGGACTTCGATCCGCCCGCCGCCCTGCGCCCGCTCCTCGAGCGCGTCGATCGCTTCGTCGCCGAGCACGTGATCCCCGCCGAACAGGAAGTGCTCGAGCGAGGGTTCGCCCAGAGCGACGGCACGCTCGCCGCACTGCGCGCGCGCTGCAAGGCAGAAGGCCTGTGGGGCCCGCAGCTGCCGACGTCTCTCGGCGGCCTGGGGCTCGGGCTCGTCGAGCACGCGCTCGTCTCCGAGCGCCTCGGCCGCTCGCCGCTCGGCCACTACACGTTCGGCTGCCAGGCGCCGGACGCCGGCAACCTCGAGATCCTCCACAAGTACGGCACGCCGGAGCAGCAGCAGCGGTGGCTCGCGCCGCTCGCCGCCGGCGACGTCCGCTCGTGCTTCTCGATGACCGAGCCCGAGAACCCGGGCTCGAACCCGACGCTGCTGTCGTGCACGGCGCGCAAGGACGGCAACCACTACGTGATCGACGGTCACAAGTGGTTCACGTCGTCGGCCGACGGCGCGGCGTTCGCGATCGTGATGGCGGTGACCAACCCCGAGGCGCCGCCGCACGCGCGCGCGTCGATGATCATCGTGCCGACCGACACGCCGGGCTTCGACCGCGTGCGCAACATCAAGATCATGGGCGACCCCGGCTCGGGCTGGGGCAGCCACGCCGAGATCCGGTATCGCGGCTGCCGCGTCCCGGTCGAGAACCGGCTCGGCGCCGAGGGCGCGGGCTTCTTGATCGCGCAGGAGCGGCTCGGCCCCGGCCGCATCCACCACTGCATGCGGTGGATCGGCATCTGCGAGCGCGTGTTCGACACGATGTGCCGCCACGTCGTGCACCGCAAGATCGCGCCCGACAAGACGCTCGCGTCGCGCCAGATCGCGCAGGCGTGGATCGCCGAGGCGCGCGCCGAGATCGACGCGTCGCGCCTGATGGTGCTGAACGCCGCATGGACGATCGAGCAGCACGGGTTCTCCGCCGCGCGCGACTCGGTGTCGCTGATCAAGTTCTACGTCGCCGATGTCATGCTGCGGCTCGTCGACCGCGCGATCCAGCTGCACGGCGCGCTCGGCATCACGAGCGACACCGTGCTCGCGCACTACTACGTCCACGAGCGCGGCGCGCGGATCTACGATGGCCCCGACGAGGTCCACAAGATGGTCGTCGCGAAGCGCATCCTCGAGAGGTACAAGTGACCGCGCCGCCCACGCGAATCGACGAGCCGAAGCCGGTCCGCGCCGGCGAGGAGCTCGACACGGCCAAGCTCGGCGCGTTCCTCGGCGGCGCCGTCGAGGTGCTGCAGTTCCCCGGCGGGCACTCCAACCTCACGTACCTCGTCCGTCGCGGCGACGACGAGATGGTGCTGCGGCGCCCGCCGTTCGGCTCGAAGGTGAAGAGCGCGCACGACATGGGCCGCGAGGTCGCGGTGCTGTCGAAGCTCGCGGCGGTGTTCGATCGTGCACCGAAGGTGATCGCGTACGAGCCGACCGGCGACGTGCTCGGCGCGCCGTTCTACCTGATGGAGCGCCGGCGCGGCGTGATCCTGCGCGGCCAGCTGCCCGACGGCATCGACGCGGCGCGCGCCTGCGAGCTGCTCGTCGACACGCTCGTCGATCTCCACGCCGTCGACTACCAGGCGGCAGGGCTCGGCGATCTCGGCAAGCCCGCGGGCTACGTCGACCGCCAGGTCCGCGGCTGGAGCGAGCGCTACACCGGCTCGCAGACCGATGACATCGCCGCGATGACCGAGGTCGCCGCGTGGCTCGCCGCGCACGAGCCGGCCGAATCGGGCGCGGCGCTGATCCACAACGACTTCAAGTTCGACAACGTGATCTTCGATCCGTCGTTCGAGCGCGTGATCGGCGTGCTCGACTGGGAGATGGCGACGCTCGGCGACCCGCTCATGGATCTCGGCAGCACGCTGTCCTACTGGGTCCAGGCCGACGACGCGCCCGTGTTCCAGGCGCCGGTGTTCGGCGTCACCGGCAAGCCGGGCATGTGGAAGCGCGCCGACGTCGCGCGCCGCTACTTCGCACGGTCCGGCCGCCGGACCGACGATCTCGTGTTCTATTACGCGTTCGGCCTGTTCAAGACCGCCGTGATCCTGCAGCAGATCTACTACCGCTACGCGAAGGGCCTCACCAAGGACCCGCGGTTCGCGCCGTTCATCCACGTCGTGCGCGCGATGGCGGACAAGGCGAAGTCCGCGATCGATCGCGGGTCGATCTAGGGCGCGACTTGCTCGGCGCCGACCGTGTAGAACGTCGACGGCGAGCTCTGGTTGTTGTACTCGGTCGTGACCCACGGGCCGTCGCGCATCACGGTCGCGATGCGTAGCTCGTCGAGCGTGCCGTAGAAGCCGTTGTCGATGCCGTACGCCGGTGACGGCGCGTAGCCGATGTAGCCGGCGCTGCCCGACGTCGCGGGGTTCGCGGCGACGTTGTGCGGGCTGCCGGCGATCTCGGCGCCGTTGACGTAGAGGTGGTTCTCCTTGTTGCCCTTCGACATCCACACGACGTACGTCCACACCGTCGCGCTCTCGATGTCGGGCGCGCCGGGATACCAGTCGTCGCCGTAATAGCCGGCGCCGACGTTCGAGCCATGGCCGTTGCCGGCGTAGCCGTAGAGGAACCGCGAGTTGTCGGTACCGTTCGTCCCCATCACGACGATCGCGCTCGTGTGCGCGGTCGGCTTCTGCTGCACCCACGCCGAGATCGTGTGCGCCGACGCCGTCGCCGCGCCGGTGAACGGGCTCGCGAAGTCGATGTGGCTCGTGTTCGAGCCGTCGAACGCGATGCCGCCCGCGAGCTGGCCCGGGACCTGCGCGGCCGGCGTCAGGTTCATCGCCGTGCCGTCGCGCGCGGTCGTCGTGTCGACGACGGTGGTCGCGCTCAGCGCGTCGTCGAGGTGCCACACGGCCGCGAAGCTCGACCTGAACACGCCCGTCGGGTTCGGCGCGGTGGCCTTCGCGAGCAGCCCGTACTCGACGTAGATCGTGGTGTCGGCCTGCGCGAGCGACGGGATGCGCACCCACGCCTGCAGCTCCGGCGCCTGGCGGTCCCAGTGCTCGATCTCGTAGTCGAGCGGCGTGCCCGCCGCGTCGGTGAAGAAGATGTCGGTGCCGTCCGGCCGCGCGCGCGACGCGAGATCGCTGTCGGCGAGATCGATCCACACCGGGAAGTCGACCTCGGCGCCTGCGATCTTCGAGCCCTGCAGCACGATCGGCTTGCGGTGCGCGACCGGCGGGACGTACGCGTCGAGCGTGTCGGCGGGCACGTCGATCGCGGCGTCGCGCGGCGAATCCGGCGGCCCGTCCGACGGGCCGCCACCGGAGCTCGCGCCGTGGCGAAACCCACACGCCGACAGCACGACCACGAGCGCCGCCGCGCGCGTCACTTCATCACCACCTGCCAGGCGCCGCGCGTCGTGTCCTCGTGGATCTCGACGCGCGGACCCTCCTCGCGGAACAGCAGCACCTTGCCCTTGCCCTCGTCGTCGAGCTCCTTCGGATCGCCCCACTTGGCCTTGAACAGCTCGAGCAGCGTGTCGTGGGCGTCGCGCTGGGCGCGGTACGGCACCTCGAACTTGAGCTCCTTGACCTTGCCGCCGGCGAGTGCCAGCTCGATGCGCGTGGCGGCCTGCGGGGCCAGATCCCACTCGGTCGGCGGCAGCGTGATCGCGAGCTCGCGGTTGAGCGTGACCACCGAGACCTGATCCTTGTACGCGCGCTTGACCTCGTCGACGGTCTTGCCGAGCACCGGCTCGGGCAGCGCGTCGAGCTTGTCGGGATCCTCGCCGAACAGCTGGGGCGCCGGCAGGTAGTTGTCGTACTCGAGATCGTGGCTGAACCCGAGCGCCGGGAGCAGCATCGCGCGCCAGCCGGTCTCGGAGTCCGGCCACACCGTGACCGGATTGCTCTGGTACGTCGCGTCCCAGCCCTTGCCCCAGGCCTCGACGATCAGGTCCTCGGCGTGCTGCGGCAGGTTGAGGAAGATCTGCTTCACGGTCGCGGTCCGATCATCGAACGTGACGTACTCCTTCACGCCGTCGACCTCGGTCGCGACGCCGTTGCGCGCGGAGACCGGCCCCGGCGCGATCAGCTTCGCGTCGCCGAGCTTCATGCCGATGCGCAGCTTCGACAGCTCGCCCGGCGGCACGACGTGCGGGCCGAAGAAGTCGGACGTCAGCACGTGGTACGGCCAGTACTCGACGCGGCAGTTCGGCTCGAGGCAGTCGAGCTTGACCTTCCAGCCGGTCGACTCGCTCGACCACGTCGTCTCGGGCTGGCCGAGCGAGTCGCGCGTGATGACCGGCTTGCCCCATGCCTGCTCGAGCTGCTCGCGCGCGGTGTGGCCCTGCGCGATCGCGACGATGCTCGACACCGTGCCGTTGTCGACGCGCACGAGCAGCTTGACGTCCTTGGTGTGCGAGTCGAGCTC
>JBLMXA010000387.1:0-2842 GCA_050257515.1 Acidobacteriota bacterium
CGCGGCTGCGACCGGCGAGATCGACAGCAGCGCCGCCACGATCCTCATGCGTCCATGCTAGCAGGTCGCTGAGAAACGCCGCGCAGCGGCGTTCTCGCGACCTGCTCCCGTGCCCGTGCCCGTGCCCGTGCCCGTGCCTGTTTTGTACGACGGGCGCACCTCGAAGACCAACTCGACCGTGCCGCCACGTCGATCGTGCTCAACATCGCCGAAGGCGCGGGCGAGTTCAGCCGTGACGAGAAGCAGCGCTTCTATCGGATCGCTCGTCGTTCCGCAAACGAGACTGCCGCGATCCTCGACGTCTTCGAGCGTCGCAAGGCCGTGACGAACGCCGCACTCCAGCCCGCGCGCCAGATGCTCATCCGGGTCGTGCAGCTACTCGTCGGTCTCATCACGTCGCCCGCACCGGGCACGGGCACGCGCACGCGCACGCGCACGGCTGTCTGAAAAAACGCGGCTGCGCCGCGTCTTTCAGCAGCCTGCTAGGCCGCGCGGCGCAGCGTGATCACGGCGACCTCGGCCGACGTGCCCTCGCCCGCGCGCCGCGGGATGCCCGAGAAGCCCACGCCCGGCGTCACGTACAAGGTCGCGCGATCGCCGAGCTTGTACATGCCGCGCCGGTACTTGAGGCCGACCTTCTTCATGATCCGGTCGGTGATGCCCTTGATGTAGATCTGGCCGCCGTGGGTGTGGCCCGACAGCACGACGTCGGCGCCGCGCTGCGCGAGCTGCGGCGCGCGATCGGGGCCGTGACACAGCGCGAGCTTGGTGACCTTCGCGGGCGCGCCGGCGAACGCGGCGTCGAGATCGTCGTGGCGGGTGACCGGATCGTCGACGCCGACCATCGCGAGCGGCGCGCCGCGGACGTCGGCGATCGTCGTCCGGTTCTTGAGCACCTCGTAGCCGTTGCGCTCGAGCGCGGAGGTGACGCCGGAGCCCCACGTGAAGTAGTCGTGGTTGCCGAGCACGGCGAGCACGCGGCTCGCGCGCAGCCCGCCGAGCTGCGCGCCGGCCATCTCGGCCTCGTGGCGGCGCCAGCACACGTAGTCGCCGGTCAGCACGATCAGATCGGGGGTCGCGGCGTTCGCGGCGTCGATCGCGGCGCGTACGTGGCTCTCGGGCGTCATGTTGCCGACGTGGATGTCGGAGAGCTGCGCGACCCGCACGCCGTCGTGCCGCGGGTCGAGATCGTGGATGTGCACCTCGTGCTCGGAGACCAGCGGGAGCGCGGGTGGCATCCGCGCACTGTGGGTCCTCCTGCGCGACTTGGCAACGGAATACCCGCGCCGTGCCGGGGGTTGCCTCGGGAACGGCACCCGTTGCAGGAGGCCCGTGCAGGTGACAGCATTGATGGACATGGCAGCGCCCGCTCGGCCTGGGAGTTCGGAAGCGCGCGTGCCGTGCCCGCTGTGTGGTGGGCTCGTCCACCCGGTCGCCGGGCGCTGCAAGCACTGCAAGCAGGACCTGACCACGTTCCGCGCCGGCCGCCCGCAGGCCGCCGCGGCGCTGCCCTCGCTCGCGGCGCGCCCGCACCACGGTAACGGTCACGCGAACGGGCACGTCGCGGTGCCGGCCGCGCCGGTGGCGGTCGCGCGCGCGGACTCGGCGCCGATCCTGCCGCCCCGCGAGAGCCTGAGCATGCCGGCGCAGCACGTCGCGCAGCCGGCGTGGAAGCGGTGGCCGGTCGTCGTGATCGTGCTCGCGGTGCTCGCGATCGTCGGCGCGGTCGTCGTGATGGTGTGGCTGCCGCCCGGCGGCAACCGCAGCAGCGGCTCGAAGTCGCTCGCGCCGCCGCCCGCGCCCGAGCGCATGGAGACCAACCCGATCCCGCCGCAGCCGGATCCTCCGAGCCCGCCGCAGGCCGATCCGTGGGGCGCGCCGCACGCGCAGGCGAACCCGCCGCCCGCGCGGCAGACGCCCGATCCGGTGCCCGACCCGGCGCAGGATCCGTTCGCGAACAACGGCGGCCCGAGCGATCCGTTCGGCCCGCAGCTCGGCGCCCTCGGCCGCGGCGCGAACCTCGCGTTCGTCGGCCAGTTCGGCCGCCACGTCTGCGCGCGGCTGTCGCAGTGCGGGCTCGCGGGCGAGCCGATGGTCGACGCCTACTGCAACATGATGAAGCAGATGCCGAGCTCGGGCGCCGCGCCGACCTGCGCCGCGGCGACCCGCTGCCTGCAGCACGTCGACCAGCTGTCGTGCTCGATGCAGACCGACGATGCCGGCGCGCTGATGCAGCTGATGACGCAGCTTCCGGACTGTTTCGACGCCATGACGCACTGCTAACCTGCGCGGGTGACGTTCGTCCGGCCTCCGTTCGAGATCTTCCGCGACCCCACCGCGATGCGCGCGCGCAGCGAGGACCTGCGCCGCGACGGCCGCCGCATCGTCGTCGTGCCGACGATGGGCGCGCTCCACGAGGGGCACCTGTCACTGCTGCGCGCCGGCCGCGCGCGCGGCGACATCCTGATCCTCACGATCTTCGTCAACCCGACGCAGTTCGGCCCGAACGAGGACCTCGCGAAGTACCCGCGCGACGAGGCCGGCGATCTCGCGAAGGCGCGCGCGTGCGGCATCGACTTCGCGTTCTGTCCCGAGGTACCGAGCATGTACCCGCCCGGCGCGCAGACGTTCGTCGAGGTGCGCGAGCTGCAGAAGCCGCTGTGCGGCGAGCGCCGGCCCGGCCACTTCGCGGGCGTCGCCACGATCGTCGCGAAGCTGTTCCACGTCACGCTGCCGCACGTCGCGGTGTTCGGCGAGAAGGACTACCAGCAGCTCGCGCTGATCCGCCGCATGGTGCGCGACCTCGATTTCGCGATCGAGATCGTCGGCGTACCCATCGTCC
>JBLMXA010000388.1:0-3656 GCA_050257515.1 Acidobacteriota bacterium
CGCGGCGACGCGCACCGGCAGCTTGCCCTTGCCGAGCTTGCCGACGTCGACGAGCTCGAACGGGCCGACCGCGATCGCGAGCAGGTAGCTCGCCATCGGCGGCGTCTCGGCGAACGTGACCTCGCGGCGGCCATCGCTGCGCAGGTGCGCCGCCAGCTGCGGCGCGTTCGCGAGCGCGACCTGATCGGGCGGCACGACGAGCGTGACCTTCCACGGCACCTTGAAGCGGGGCTCGTCGAAGCACGGCAGGATGCGCCGCGCGAACACCGACTCGCTCTGCGAGAACACGTACCAGCGGCCGGCCTCGCGCTGGCGGAACAGGCCTTCCTCGTCGTGTAGCGTGTGGCCGGTGTAGTCGAAGGCGAGCGTGATCTCGTGATCGTCGATGACGCGACCGAAGCCGAACGCGCGCATCTCGTCGCCGGCGACGGGCAGGACCGCGAGCCGCCCGCTCGTGTTGCCGTCGCGGTAGCTCGCTTGCGTGAGGTCGAGCTCGTCGGCGTGCAGCCACACGTGATCCGTCGGCGCGGTCAGGTGAACGCGGATCTCGACGTGCCCGCGAAACTCCGCCTGCTCGGGATCGACCTCCAGCGTGAGGTCGTACGCGAGTGGCGCGACACCCTCCGGCAACCTCAGCCCGGGTGCGACGACCGGCGCGGGCGCCGCGGTCATCGCATGCTTCGCCGGCGGCGGCGTGCCGTCATGGGCCGCGCACGCGACCACGACGACGAGCAGGGCGAGCCGCACTCTCACGGTATGTCACGCGGGCGTGACGACGGCGAGGAGGCGGTCGTGCTCGACCTGGTCGCCCACGGCGACGTGGATGGCGCGGACGATGCCGCCGTCGTGCGCGCGCACGGTGTGCTCCATCTTCATCGCCTCGAGCACGACGAGCGGCGCGCCGGGGGCGACCGCCTCGCCTTCGGTCACGAGCACCTTGACGACCTTGCCCGGCATCGGCGCGACGAGCCCGCCGGCGACCTCGTGCTTCGCCGCGTCGGGGAACCGCGGCCGCTCGGCAAAGCCGAACAGCTGGCCCTCGGACAGCACGTACACGCGCGCGCCGGCCCGCGCGACGCGCGCGGTGCGGCGGTGGCCGTTGCCCTCGACGAACCACACGCGGTCGCCGTCCTTGCCGAACGCGGTCACCCGCGTCGGCTTGCCGCCGATCGCGAGCTCGTACGCACAGGTGCCGCTCTCGCGGCCGACCGGCCGGTAGCCGACGCTCACCTCGGCGTCGCCGAGCTCGTACGTCACCTGCTCGTCCGCCCACCGGACGTTGCGCCAGCCCGGCGGCGCGAGCTCGCGCGGATCGCGCTGCGCCGCGAGCGCGTCGAGCGGCGCCGCGACCGCCGCGACGCGAACGCGATCGAGCCCGGGCGCGCGCGCCGCGAGCTCGCCGGCGTGGTGCTCGACGAAGTGCGTGTCGAGCTCGCCGGCGAGGAACGCGGGATGCGCGAGGATGCGCACGAGGTGCTCGCGGTTCGTGGTCACACCCGGCACCCACGTCTGCTCGAGCGCGCGCCGCAGCACCTGCGCCGCCTCGCGCCGCGTCGGGGCGTGCGCGATGATCTTGCCGAGCATCGAGTCGTAGTGGATGCCGATCTCGCTGCCCGCGGTCACGCCGACGTCGGCGCGCACCGTGTCGGGGACGTCGACCGCGAGCAGCGTGCCGGTGGTCGGCAGGTAGTCGCGCTCGGGATCCTCCGCGCACAGCCGCACCTCGATCGCCCAGCCGCGCTGCGCCGGCACGTGCGGCACCCGCTCGCCGCGCGCGATCCGGAGCTGCTCGCGCACGAGATCGAGACCGGTGACGAATTCGGTCACCGGATGCTCGACCTGCAGCCGCGTGTTGACCTCGAGGAAGTAGAAGTGACCGGCCGGATCGACGATGAACTCGACCGTGCCCGCGCCGACGTAGCCGACCTCGCGGCCGAGCGCGACCGCGGCATCGCCCATCGCCGCCCGCCGCTGCTCGTCGAGCGCGACCGACGGCGACTCCTCGACGATCTTCTGGTGCCGCCGCTGGATCGAGCACTCGCGCTCGTGCAGGTGGACGACATCGCCGTGCGTGTCGCCGAGGATCTGGATCTCGATGTGGCGAGGGCGGTCGACGTAGCGCTCGAGCAGCAGCGTGTCGTCGCCGAACGCGCTCTTCGCCTCGCCGCGCGCGCGCTCGATCGCGTCCGCGAGGTCGCCGTGCGAGCGCACGACGCGCATGCCCTTGCCGCCGCCGCCCGCCGACGCCTTGACGAGCAGCGGATATCCGATCTCCGCGGCGTGCTCGATCAGGCTCCCCTGATCGTCGCCGTGGTAGCCGGGCACGACCGGCACGCCCGCGCGCTGCGCGAGCCGCTTCGCCGCCTGCTTGCTGCCGAGCGCGCGGATCACGTGCGCCGGCGGCCCGACGAACACGAGCCCCGCCTCGGCGACTGCCTCGGCGAACAGCGGGTTCTCCGACAGAAAGCCATAGCCGGGATGGATCGCGTCCGCGCCGGTCGTGCGCGCGGCGTCGAGGATCGACGGGATCACCAGGTACGACTCGCGCGCCGGCGCCGGGCCGACCCGCACCGCCTCGTCGGCAAACCGCACGTGCGGCGCGCCGGCATCGGCATCGGAGTACACCGCGACCGTCGCGATGCCCATCGCGCGCGCGGTACGCATCACGCGGATGGCGATCTCGCCGCGGTTCGCGACGAGCAGCTTGTCGATCGATCGCACGCGAGGACCGTATCAGAAGCAGCGCTTCACATCGAAGCCGCCCGAGACCGAGATCGTGCCGACCTTGTCGTCGGTCGTCGTCCAGGTGAGCGAGCCCGTGACGCGCGTGTCGATCGTCGCGATCGTGACGCTGCCGGCGGCGCTGTCGATGTTGACGTTGTTGCCGGCGCTCTTCATCACGTCGACGTAGGCCTGCGGATCGGTCCCGGGAGTCGAGGCATCCGCGCTGAAGTAGACGTACGTGCCCTCGGGGAACCCGATCTCGATACCGTTGATGAACGTGCTGCAGTCGACGTTGTCGGTGCCGAGCTGCACGAGCATGTGTCCCGGCGTGTTCTTGTCGACGACGGCCGAGCCGACGACGAGCTTGGGCGAGGCGGTGCCGTACATCACCGTGACGTCCCCCTTCATCGGCTCGCCGCTCGTGCCACACCCGACCGCTGCCAGCAAAAACCACGTGCGCATCCCTCGAGCATATGCGATGCCAACGGCCATGATCGATCCGATCCAGTCGATCCGGGTGGCGACGAACCTGGCCGAGCGGTTCCGCACGCTGGTGAGCCAGACGCACAGTGGGTTCGGCGAGCTCGGCATCAACGATCTCGAGCTCAAGATCGGCGAGGCGCAGCAGATCTATCCCGAGATCTGGCGCCACCTCGAGGACGCGCGCGGCGCGCTCGTCGAGCACGGCCGCGACGTCAGCGCGTTCGACGAGCTGCGCGAGGGCGAGCTCGTGAAGCTCGGCGTCACCGAGATCGAGAGCAAGACGCAGATCAACTACTACGCGCTGATGATGGGGCGGCTGCGGCTGCAGACCGTCAAGACCGCGACGTTCAACGCCGCCGGCTACCAGCGCGCGGTCGCCGCGTGCCGCGCGCTGATGGCCGCGATGCCCGAGGTCGACTGGGTCGCGCTCGCGAAGGCCGAGGACAAGG
>JBLMXA010000389.1:0-2554 GCA_050257515.1 Acidobacteriota bacterium
CTTCTACGCGTTCGCGTGCGGCGGGTTCCTGAAGACCGCGACGATCCCGCCGGATCGCTCGTCGTGGGGCGCGATCGAGATCGTCGTCAAGGACTCGGAGGACTTCCTGCACACGGTGCTCGAGGACGCCGCCAGGGCCAAGCCCGGTGACCCGACGCTCGACAAGCTCGGCGGCTACTACGCCGCGTGCATGGACGAGGCGGCGATCGAGAAGGCCGGCACCGCGGCGATCAAGCCGCTGCTCGACGAGATCGGCAAGGTCAAGGACGGCAAGACCGCGGCCCACGCGGTGATCGCGCTGCACGTCGAGGGCCTCGCGCCGTTCTTCGACATCGGCCCGCAGCAGGACTTCGCGGACGCGACGAAGGTGATCGCCGCGATCGATCAGTCGGGGCTCGGCCTGCCCGATCGCAAGTACTACCTCGAGGACAAGGGCACGATGGCCCAGACCCGCAAGGTCTACCGCGAGCACATGGTGCGGATGTTCGAGCTGCTCGGCGACAACGACAAGACGGCGAAGGCCGCGGCCGCCAGCGCGTACGCGATCGAAGGCAAGCTCGCGAAGCTGCAGCAGGACGAGGTCGTCCGCCGCGACCCGCACGCGGTCTACCACCGCGTCGATCGCGACGGCCTCGAGAAGAAGCTCGCGCCGTCGTTCCCGTGGGGCGATCTGCTGAGCTCGCTCGGCATCCCCGAGGTCACCGCGATCTCGGTCAACGATCCGAAGTACTACACGCAGATCGCGAAGATCATCGCGACCGAGAAGCCGGCGGCGCTGCGCGACTACCTCGTGTGGACCGTGCTGCGCTCGACCGCGAACGAGCTGAGCAAGCCGTGGGTCGACGAGGCGTTCACGATGCAGCAGGAGCTGCGCGGCGTGAAGGAGCTGCCGCCCAGGTGGCGCCGCTGCGTGCACCGCGTCGATCGCGATCTCGGCGAGCTGCTCGGCCAGTCGTACGTCAAGGCGCGGTTCGCCGGCAGCTCGAAGCAAAACGCGGTCGAGCTGACGAAGGCCGTGCTCGGCGCGATGGCCGTCGAGCTCGACCACCTGCCGTGGATGGACGAGGCGACGCGCGCCGCCGCCAAGCAGAAGCTCGAGAAGATGGCGTACCTCGTCGGTTACCCCGACAAGTGGCGGCAGTACGAGTTCGAGGTGTCGCGCGCCGACTTCGCGAGCAACGTGCGCGCCGCGACCCGGTGGGAGCTGCACCGCCAGCTGGCCAAGATCGGCAAGCCCGTCGATCGCTTCGACTGGCTGATGACGCCGCCGACCGTGAACGCCTACTACGAGCCGACGCTCAACGAGCTCGTGCTGCCGGCGGGCCAGCTGCAGGCCCCGTTCTTCGGCGCGACGTTCCACCCGGCCGTCAACTTCGGCGACACCGGCGGCGGCACGATCGGCCACGAGATGACGCACGGCTTCGACGACGAGGGCAGCCAGTTCGACGCCGCCGGCAACCTGCGCGACTGGTGGAGCAAGGCGACGAAGGACAAGTTCGCCGCGGCGACGAAGTGCATCCAGGACCAGTACGCGCAGTACGAGGCGGTGCCGGGCGTCAAGCTCGACGGCAAGCTGACGAGCGGCGAGAACATCGCCGACAACGGCGGCGTCAAGCTCGGCTACGAGGCGTACAAGGCGTATCGCGCGAGCCACCCGGACGTGCCGCGCGAGGTCGACGGCTTCTCCGACGACCAGCTCTACTACCTCGGCTACGCGCAGTCGTGGTGCGACAAGGCGACGCCGAAGTCGCTCGAGACGCAGGCGCACGCGAACCCGCACTCGCCGCCGATGTGGCGGGTCGACGGCGTGATCGTGAACCAGCCCGGGTTCGGGCCGGCGTTCAAGTGCGCGGCCGGGACGCCGATGAATCCCGGCAAGACCTGCGGGGTCTGGTGAAGGAACGCCGCGAGGCGGCGACCCCGCACTGAACAGATTGTCAGACCCTCGTGCGAGGGTACGTGCATGGACACGTCCCCCCGGTTCCAGCTCGCGCGAGGCGATGCGGTCGCGTGGCTGCGAACGCTGCCGGCCTCGTCGGTCGATCTGGTGATCACCGATCCTCCGTACGAGTCGCTCGAGAAGCACCGCGCGGTCGGCACGACCACGCGGCTCAAGCACAGCAAGGCCTCCAGCAACGACTGGTTCTCGATCTTCCCGAACGCGCGGTTCCCCGAGCTGTTCGCCGAGATCTACCGGGTGCTCGCCAAGGACACGCACTTCTACCTGTTCTGCGATCCGGAGACGATGTTCGTCGCCAAGCCGATGGCCGAGGCGGTGGGCTTCAAGTTCTGGCACATGATCGTGTGGGACAAGCAAAAGATCGGGCTCGGATACCATTACCGGGCTCGCTACGAGTGCGTGCTGTTCTTCGAGAAGGGCAAGCGCAAGCTCAACGACCTCGGCATCTCCGACATCATCTGGGTGCCGCGCATCAACGGCGGATATCCCGCCGAGAAGCCGCCGGAGGTCAGCGAGGTGCTCGTCACGCAGAGCAGCCAGCCCGGGCAGCTCGTGATCGATCCGTTCTGCGGCTCGGGCTCGGCCGGCGTCGCG
>JBLMXA010000390.1:0-2545 GCA_050257515.1 Acidobacteriota bacterium
GCTCGCCGGCGGTCCTCGGCGGCGCCTCGTGCGTGATCACGAGCTTGCCGACGTACGGCTTGAACGCATCGGCGTGCGCGAGCCCGGCGAGCGCGAGCAAAAGGACGACCGCGAGCCTCATGCGATCGATGATAGCTTGTCGCGGTGAAGCGATTGCTCGGAAAGTTCGCGCTCGTCACCGGTGGATCGAGCGGCATCGGCGAGGCGGTCGGCAAGCTGTTCGCCGCCGAGGGTGCGGCGGTCCTCGCGTGCGGGCGCAGGTTCCAGGTAGGACCGGCGCGCCCACCCGTGCTCGGCGAGGTCGCGACCGCGCACCTCGACGTCACCGACGAGGCCGAGGTCAAGGCACGCCTCGCCGAGCTACCCGAGCTCGACATCCTCGTGTGTTCCGCGGGCAACGCGACGTACGCGCCGATCGTCAACGCGTCGGTCGCCGAGCTGCGCGAGATGCTCGAGGTCCACGTCGTCGGCACGCTGCTGTGCGCGCGCGAGGCGCTGCGCCGCATGCAGCCGCGGCGCAGCGGCCACATCGTGATCGTCGGCTCGCACGCCGCGCACCACGCGTTCACCGACTGCGGCGGCTACACCGCGGCGAAGGCGGGGCAGCTCGGGCTCGCGCGCGTGCTCGCCGCCGAGGCGCGGCCGTACGACGTGCGCGTCACCGCGCTGCTGCCCGGCGCGACCGACACGCCGATCTGGGACGACCGCCCCGGCTTCGATCGCAGCAAGATGATGAAGCCCGACGACGTCGCCGGGTTCCTGCTGTCGATCGTCGCGCGGCCCGGCATCGCCGTCGAGGAGGTGATCGTGAGGCCGCCGGCCGGGGTGCTCTGAGAAACTGGCGCGCGTCGCCGGCGCGATCGATGCTTCCCGGATGGACTGGGACGCCGCGCAGGCCGCCTTCGCGACGTACCTCCGCGTCGAACGCGCATACTCCCCACGCACCGCCGAGGTCTACACGCGCGACGTCGCCGCGCTGCGCGAGCACGCCGGCGGCAAGCCGCTCGCGCGGCTGTCCGCGATCGAGGTGCGCAAGTACCTCGCCGCGCTGTTCGGGGCGAATGGCGCCGCGACGTTGTCGCGCAAGCTGTCGAGCGTGCGCGCGTTCTGCCGGTTCCTCGTCAAGCGCGGCGTGCTCGCCGGCAACCCGGCCGCCGCGATCCGCGGGCCGAAGAAGCCCAAGGGGCTGCCGCGCGCGCTCGACGTCGACGACGCGTTCCGGCTCGTCGAGGCGCCCACGACGACCGGTCGCACCGCCGCGCGCGCGCTGTCGCCGCAGGAGGAGGCGCGCCACGATCTGCTGCGCCTGCGCGACGCCGCGCTGCTCGAGCTCGTGTACTCGACCGGGCTGCGCGTGTCGGAGGCGTGCGGGCTCGACACCACCGACATCGATCGCGATCGCTACGGCGTGCCGATCGTGCTCGTGCGCCGCGGCAAGGGCGGCAAGAGCCGCGAGGTGCCGCTCGGCGGCGCCGCGGATCGCGCGCTCGCCAGCTACCTGCCCGCCCGCCGCGCGCTCGGCGCCCACGGCGATGCGCTGTTCGTCAACGCGGCCGGCACGCGCCTGACGCCGCGCTCGGTGCAGCGGATGGTCAAGAAGTGGTCGATCGCCGGCGGCGTGCACGCGGCGGCGACGCCGCACGGCCTGCGCCACTCGTTCGCGACCCACCTGCTCGACGAGGGCGTCGATCTGCGGTCGATCCAGGAGCTGCTCGGCCACGCGAGCCTGTCGTCGACGCAGATCTACACGAAGGTGTCGCTCGACCACCTGATGAAGGTCTACGACGACGCGCACCCGCGGGCGCGCGCCCGCACGAAGCGGTGAGCTACATCGAGTAGCTCGGGCCGCTCGATCGCCAGGCGACGGTGACGGTCGCGATCGGGTGGCTACGATGCAGCTCGACGGCCCACGTCGACAGCACGTGCGCGAGCAGCAGCACGTCCTGCTCGCCCCACGTCCACGCCGACAGCGTGAGCGCGTCGCGCTCGATCCGGACCTGCAGGTCGGGCGCGACCGCCATCAGGTCGCGCGCCGCGCGCTCGGCGTCGGGGCCGTCGAGCGGGAGGTTCAGGCGGAGCGTGACCTCCGCGACCGGCCGGCCCTGCGGCTGGTGCGTCACCGCGCCGAGCGGCGGATCGTGCGCGATCGGAAACGGGAGCGCGTCGAGCGTGGCGTAGGCGGTGCGCCGCGCGTCTCCGCGCAGCAGGAGGCTGATCATGCCCGCGAACATCACGGCGCCGATCGCGACCTCGCCCACGCCGAGCGCGACCGTGGTCGCGACCACCGCGGCGGTCGCTCCCCACAACCAGCGCTGGCGGGGCTTGCGGCGCGGGCGCGCGATCGCGACGAGCTCCTGCCGCGGCGGATCGCGATATGGCGGCACGCGCCGATCGTACAGCGCCCGCGCAGTCGCTTCGTGCTAGATCCTTCCGCGTGAAGCCCGAGATCCATTCGACGACGATCCTGTCCGTCCGGAGGGGCCCGTCCGTGATCGTCGCGGGCGACGGCCAGGTCACGCTCGGCCAGACGGTGGTCAAGGGCGGC
>JBLMXA010000391.1:0-4182 GCA_050257515.1 Acidobacteriota bacterium
GGCGTGCGTCGCGACGATCGGCACGTGGCGCGGATCGCGCACGCGCAGCACGAGCGAATCGCCGGTCTTCGCCGAGGTCTGGTGGACGTGCACGATCGCGTCGTCGCCGCTCTTCTCCACGTTGATCGCGTGGCTCGTCGACGACAGCTCGCAGCCCGCGCAGCCCGCGACGCGCACGGTCGCGTCGAGCTCGCCGACCGGTCGATCGACCTCGGGCAGCGGCACGGTCAGCGTCCAGTCGTCGTACAGCTCCGGCAGGCTCTGCGTGTACGCGAGCAGGACGCGCTTGTCGCTGTTCGCGTGGATGGGATAGATGCGCAGCGACAGCCGGCCGTTGCCGGCCCACTCGAGCAGCGCGGGATCGACGCGCCGGTAGACGAGCTCCTCGTAGATGCGGCGCGCCTGCATGCGCTCGACGACCGCCGACTCCTCGAGCTTGCCGTCGACGTACATCGCGAGCCGCTGCAGCGCCGCATCGGGCGGGATCGCGAACCGGTAGACGCCCTCGAGCTCCTCCGGCGCGTCGTTGTGGAATGTCTGGTCGAGCGCGACGCGCGCGACCCGATCCTGGATCACGACGTCGACGCCGAGCTTCGCGATCGGCAGCGGGTACTCGTGGCCCCACGGCGGGTGCGAGCGCAGCCCGGGATCGCGCGCGAACAGCGTGCCGTGATGCACCGGCGCGACCTGCTCGGCGGGCCGCGCCTCGCGCGACCACGCGACGAGCTGCGACAGGCGCGGCGCGGGCTCGCGCACCGGCGCGCGGCCGCGCTCCGCGATGCCCTGCTCGCCCGCGTGCAGCACGACCGATCCCTGATCGGTGGCGAGCTCGACCTCGCCGCGGACGACCGCGGCGGTCGTGCGCTCGGGCTGCCCGTCGACATAGAACCGCGTGCCGAGCACCTCGACGGTGCCGCGCGCGGTGTCGACCGTGAACGTGCCCTTGCCCGGCACGACGTCGAGCAGCGCCTGGCCGTCGACGCGCACGTGGCGCGGGCCGAGCACGGTGAGCTTGCCGCCGGGCGCGGTGACGAACGTCGAGCCGTCGGCGAGCGTGCCGTCGGCGGGGCGCGCGGCTTGCCGACCGCGGCCGTGCCACACGAACAGCGCGAGCGCCGCGGCGGCGAGCACGCCGATGAACGCGGCGACGATCGGCTTGCGGAACGAGCGCGGCGCGTGGTCGACGCCGAACTGCGCGACGAGCGACGTGCGGATGCGCGCGCGCGCGCCGTCCGCGATGCGCGGCGGCTCGCCGCCGGTCTCGAGCAGGCTCGAGACGTTGTGCTCGAGCACGTCCTTGTTCTTCATACAGCCTCCGAGAGGTGCGCCGACAGCGTCGCGAACGTGTCGCGGAACGCGCGCCGCGCGCGGGCGAGGAGTGACTTGGTGGCGTCGACCGAGATCCCGAGCTCGCGGGCGAGCGCCTCGAGGCTCTCGCCGTCGACGTACTTGCGATGCAAGGCGGTGCGGTACTGCTCGGGCAGGTTCGCGACCGCCATGTGGACGAGGTCGCGCGTCTCGGCGCGCTCGAGCACGTCGCCCGGCAGCGGGTGCTCGGCGAGCGACGCGAAGATCTGCGCGAGCGACGCGTCGATCCGCTCCCACGCATGCGACAGCTCGTCGCCGCGGCGGTGCGCGCGCAGGTGATCGCGGATCACGTTGCGCGACAGCACGGTCAGCCAGCTCGCGACCGAGCCGCGCGCCGGGTCGTAGTCGGGCTGCTTCGCGAGCGCGAGCGCGAACGTCTCCTGCACGACGTCCTCGGCGAGCGCGGCGTCGCGGCCGACGCGATAGAACACGAACGCGTACAGCCCGTCGACGTGCGCGTCGTAGAACCGCGCGATCGCGTCGCGGTCGCCGCTGCGCGCGGCCCGCAGCTCGCCCGCGGGTCGGGAGCGAAACAGCCGCGCGAACAGCGCGGCGATCACGAACGTGCTCTCGAGGTCATGGTGCTTGCATGTGTCAGCGAGCGCGGAGAAGGTGTCGCGCGCCCGCAAACATACGACGCAGCCAACGGTTCTGCGGATCTGCGAGTCCTGACGGTATGCGCGTGCTGCCCGCAGCGCTCGTCGTCTCGGTGGCCGTGCACGCGGGCGCGTTTGCGTGGGTGCTCGCGCGTCACGAGCCGCCGAAACTCGAGGCACCACCGGCACCTGCCGCGCATCCGGCGCCCGAGCCGCCGCCGATCGGGGTGGTGTTGCTCGATGGCGACGGTGTGAGCGGTACGCCCGGGGGCGACGCCGCCGCAGTGTCGCAGGGCGTGTCGCGCCGCATCCGATCCGAAGTCCGAAGTCCGAAGTCCGAAGTCCCGCCGAAACACTCGCCGTGGATGACGATGCGCGAGCCGGAGCTGCAGAAAGGGCCCAGCGAGAGCTTCGTCGATCACTTCCTCGCGCACGACAAGCCCGGCGTCGATCCGGACCGGCTCGGCAACCAGAGCTGGATCGACCACGCGAGCGCGGGCGACGTCGAGGCCGCGCGCGAGGAGCGGATCGCGAAGTACGACGCCGCGCGCAGCGAGGAGCTGAAGCCGAGCGGCGGCGGCACCTACCGCTCGCACCACGACGCGTTCGAGGCGACGACGAACGCCGACGGCACCGTGAAGCTGAAGGACGCGCCCGACGTCGACGTCCACCCGAGCTGCCTGTTCGGCGGCTGCGCGATGAGCCTCGACGACTGGGCGATGCGCAAGGCCGGCATCGATCCGTACCGCGCGGCGAAGCTACAGTGGCTCGACAAGACGCGCGACGAGCGCGCCGAGATCGGCCGCGCGCATCGCAAGGCGCAGCTCGCGCGCTCGGCCGAGCTGGTCCAGCAGAACCTCGCGTGGATGTGGCAGCACACGCGCGATCCCGAGGCGCGCAAGCAAGCGCTGTTCGAGATGTGGGACGAGATCGCCGAGACCGGCGACGACGAGCTCGTCCGCGGCGGCGCCGCGGCGCGCGCCTACCTGATCGGCTTCATTCGCTCGAAGCTGCCGCCGGCAAGCCCCGGCGCGTTCAGCGCTCGCGAGCTCGCCGAGCTCAACGCGCGTCGCAAGTCGCGCGCGGTGTTCGCCCCGTACGAATAGATGCTATCCATCGAGCGCATGGGTGGTTTCGACGGGCCGCTGATCGCCGGGCGTTATCGCCTCGGGCCGCGGCTCGGCAAGGGCTCGCAGGGCGAGATCTTCCTCGCGCGCGACGACCAGGCCAAGGGCGCCGACGAGCGCGAGGTCGTCGTCAAGCGGCTGAGGCCGCGCGGCACGTGGAAGTCGTTCGAGCTATTCGAGCGCGAGGCGAAGGTGCTGTCGCAGCTGCGCCACGCCGGCGTGCCGCGCCACCTCGCGACGGTCGAGGAGCCGCCGGGCACGTTCAACCTCGTCATGCAGCGCGCGGTTGGCGAGAACCTGCGCGACCTGGCGCAGGCTCCCGGGCGCCGCCGGCTGTCCGAGACCGAGCTGCGCGACGTGCTCGTGCGCTGCCTCGAGATCCTCGACTACCTGCACACGCGCACGCCGCCGGTGATCCACCGCGACATCAAGCCGTCGAACATCGTGCGCGCGCCCGACGGCCGCTGCGCGCTCGTCGACTTCGGCGGCGTGCTCGACGCCGCGCGCGAGAAGGGCGGCTCGACGGTGGTCGGCACGTTCGGCTACATCGCGCCCGAGCAGCTGCACGGCCAGGCGACGCCCGCGACCGACCTCTACGCGCTCGGCGCGACCATCGTGGCCCTCGCGGGTGGCATCGAGCCCGAGGACGTGCCGCGCAAGGGCCTGCGCATGGATCTCGAGCGCCACCTGCCCTCGCTCGATCCGACGCTGCGCGACGCGCTGATCGCGATGACCGATCCGGAGCCCGAGCAGCGCCCGCAGCGCGCGCGGGACGTCGTCGCGCTGCTCGCGCGTCCGTCTCGCGCTCGCACGCCGACGCGTCCCGGATCGCTCGTGCGCACGCAGCCCGGGACGGTCGCGCCGCGCCGGCTGTTCGGCGACATCCAGGAGCCGCTCGGCACGCTGCTGCGCCTCGGCGTGCTCGGCTTCGGCGCCGGCGGCTGGCTCGGCATGGCCGGGCTGCGGCTGTCGCTCACGCTGGTCGTCGGCCTGTGCGCGCTGCTCGTGTTCCCCAAGCGCGCGCGGATCGTCGGCGTCGGCCGCGAGGTCGACTCGATGCTCGCCGAGGGCCAGTCGGGCTTCACCGACAT
>JBLMXA010000392.1:0-6029 GCA_050257515.1 Acidobacteriota bacterium
GCGCGAACATCATGATCCCGCAGGGCGCGTGGGCGTACCGCGTGCGCTGCAGCAACGGCGATCAGGAGGGCGCGGCGATCGGGTCGGGCCACATCGGCGAGGTGCGCGATGACGGCCGGCGGCCGCTGCCGCCCAAGCCCGGCAAGAACCCGATCGATGCCGACGGACGCAATTACACGATCTCGTACCAGTCGCTGATCCCGAACATCGACGTCCACTATCGCGGCTCGGGCTCGAGCTTCAAGCTGCACCTCGCGACCGGCGGTGCGGAGGAGACGTTCGACAGCTCGACGCCGGTCGTCGAGCTCCAGGGCACGAAGCTCAAGGAAGCGACCTACACGTACTGGTTCGATCACGACGGCGTGAAGCAGGACAAGGTGTCGACGCTGAAGATCACGTTCGACCAGACGGCGCCGCAGGTCTACATCGAGTCGCCGCCCAACGGGCAGGCGTTCGGCAGCGACGTCGACGTGCGCGGCGCGGTGCTGCCGGGGTGGAGCGCGAAGGTCGGTGCGTTCGACATCCCGATCGACAAGAACACGCGCCGGTTCGCGGCGAAGGTGCCGCCGCCCGAAGGCCAGGCGCTCGCGATCCGGCTCTCGCATCCGCAGCGCGGTGTTCACTACTACTTGCGGCGCGGCGCGGCGGCGAAGTAGCACGCCGTGGCGTAGCCGCACGATTGCGCTCCCGTCGACGCGTGGGACGGTTCGCGCATGCGAGCTCTTCCGACAGCGCTCCTCGTGCTCGCCGCGTGCGGCAGCCGCGAGGGGTCGGGACCGTACTTCCAGACCTCGATGTTCTTCGATCGCGACGTGTCGAGCGCGCCGGTCGCCGCGAACAGCCAGCAGCTCATCGGCGCGCTGCGCGCGGCCGGCGGCTGGGGCTACGGAGATCGGTTCCGGATCGACTTCTCGTTCGACGTGCTCGAGGCCGATGCGACGACGCCGCTGTGCGCGTTCACGCCGACCGGCGACTTCTACACGCCCGACTGCGACCTCGTGCCGGTGCCGATCCCACCGACCGGCAACGTCGAGGGCGAGACCGGCTACGCGTGCACGCAGGGCGGCGACTGCCACCTGCTCGTCGTCGATCGCGACGCCGGCAAGCTCTACGAGATGTGGCGCGCGAACTACACCCCCAGCTCGTTCGAGGGCGGCTGCCTCGCGGTGTGGGACCTGAACCAGGACTACGGCGCCGCGCTGCGCGGCGATCAGTGCGCGAGCGCGGACGCCGCCGGCTATCCGATCGCGCCGCTGCTGTTCACCGCGGACGAGGTCGCGGCCGGCCACATCGATCACGCGATCCGGTTCGCGCTGCCCAACGATCGCGTGCGCGAGGGCTTCGTGCGCCCGGCGACCCACGCGACGAACACGAGCGGGCTCGCCGGCGCGCCGTACTACGGCGTCCACCTGCGGCTGCGCGCCGACTATCCGATCGACTCGCTGCCGAGCGAGGGCGCGAAGGTCGTCGCGCGGGCGCTGCAGAAGTACGGCATGTATCACGCCGATGGCGGCGAGATCGCGCTGACCGCGGCGAGCGATCGCTACACCACGGCGAAGTGGCTCGGCTTACTGGATACGCACGACCTGGAAGCGCTCGCCGTCGAGGATTTCGAGGTGATCGACCACGGCGCGATGATCCCGGTGACGAACCGGTGCACGCGATAGTGACTCCGGCTTAGGACTTTCTCCGATTGTTGGGGGTCCAAGCACCGTGAGAACCTCCCGGCCATGCGGGGGATTCTCATCGCCATGGTTGTATCCGCGGCGTGCCATGGAAACGTCGCTTCCTCTCCGGGCGGCGGCGGCGGTGGCGGCGGCGGTGGTGGCGGCGGCGGCGGCGGCTCGCCGCCCGACGCACCTGCGGGGTCGACGACCGACGCGCCGGGCGGCACGAGCGCGCCCGGCACCGGGCCGTACTTCGAGCAGCCGATGTTCTTCGACCGCGACGTGTCGGCACTGCCGAAGGCCTCCGACAGCGACGCGATCATCGCCGCGCTGAGCAGCGAGGGCGGGTGGGGCAACGGCAACGTGATGGCGATCGACTTCACGATCGACGTGCTGACCGCGAGCGCGGCGACGCCGAAGATGGCGTTCACGCCGACCGCCGACTGGTTCGCGCCCGACTGCGACTCCGATCCGGTCCCGGTGCCGGCCGGCGGCCACCTCGAGGGCGAGACCGGCTATGCGTGCACGGGCGGCGGCGACTGCCACCTGCTCGTCGTCGACAGCGCGGAGTCCAAGCTGTACGAGATGTGGCGCGCCGACATCACGTCGAGCGGCTTTGCCGGCGGCTGCCTCGCGGTGTGGAACCTCGCGCAGAGCTACACCGACTCGCTGCGCGGCGATCAGTGCACGAGCGCCGATGCCGCGGGGTATCCGATCTCGCCGCTGCTGTTCACGGCGGACGAGGTCGCCGCGGGTCACATCGACCACGCGATCCGCTTCATCCTGCCGAACAACCGCGTCCGCAAGGGCTACACGCGGCCGGCGACGCACGCGACGAACACGAGCGGCATCGCGGGCGCGCCGTACTATGGCGTCCACCTGCGGCTGCGCGCCGACTATCCGATCGACTCGCTGCCGAGCGAGGGCGCGAAGGTGGTCGCCCGCGCGATGCAGAAGTACGGCATGTACCACGCCGACGGCGGCAACATCGCGCTGACCGCCCAGGCCGACGACTACACGACGGCCAAGTGGAACGGTCTGCTCGGCGCCCACGATCTCGCCGCGCTGCGCGTCGAGGACTTCGAGGTGATCGACCACGGCAGCATGATCCCGCTCACGTCCGACTGCGTCCGTAACTAGCGCAGGTGGGGTACGCTGTGAGGCGTGAAGTGGCTGACGCGCCTCACCCAGATCGCGGTGATCCTCGTCGTGATCATCGGCGGGACGCTGCTGATCCGCTCGCGGATGCCCGCGACCAAGGTCGGCCAGCAGTTCACGGCGTGGGCGCTGTTCCGCGACGGCTCGCGGCTCGCGATCAGCTCGCCGGTGCGGATCGCCGGCGTGCGCGTCGGCGAGGTCACGGACCTGAGCGTGCAGGGCGACTTCGCGCGGGTCGACCTGCGGCTGCGGGACGATCTCGACATCCCGTACGACTCGTGGATCACCAAGCGCGCCGAGTCGGCGTTCGGCGACAGCTACCTCGAGATCATCCCGACCGTCGCCGACGAGCAGGGCGCCGCGTCGGCCCGCCGGCTGAAGTCGGGCGACCAGATCCTCCACGTCCAGGAGGGCGGGTCGACCGACACCGTGCTGCGCTCGATCGCGCGGACGATGCCGAAGATCGACGACGGCCTGAACACGGTGCACGACTTCGCGCTGAACGGCCGCAAGTGGACGAACGCGACGCTCGAGCCGGCGATCCAGAACGCCGATCGGTGGCTGCAGGAGGGCCACATCGACAAGCCGATCCACGCCGCCGACGACGCCGTCGCGAGCGTCGAGGACCGCACCGGGCGTGCCGCGGATGCGGTCGCGCGCGCGCGCCCGGACTTCCTCGGCGGCGTCGAGCGCTTCAACGCGCGGGTCGTCAAGCTGCGCGGCCAGATCGCGGATGCGAAGCAGGGCATGCGCGAGGGGTTCGCGAACGCGCGCTCGGGCATGGATCGCGTCGACAAGCCGATCCAGGACCTCGCCGACGTCACCGAGGCGATCGACGAGGGCAGCGGCGCGGACTGGAAGGGCACGCTCGGCCGGCTCGTCAACGATCCCAAGTACGCGCAGCAGATCGAGGACTTCACCGAGGACGCGGCGGACGCGGTCGCCGGCCTCAACCGGCTGAAGTCGTGGCTCGGCCTGCGCGCCGAGATGAACGTGTTCGCGCACGAGCCGCGCGTGTATCTCACCGCGGAGATCCGCGCGCGCCACGACAAGTTCTACCTGATCGAGATCGAGAAGGGGCCGCTCGGCTCGATCCCGCAGGACCAGCTCTCCGACGTGCTGAACGCGCCGACCTACAACCGCTACCAGCAGATCACCGACTCCGTCCGCTACACCGCGCAGTTCGGCAAGACCCTGTTCGGTCACCTGCAGCTGCGCGGCGGCATCAAGGAGTCGACGATGGGCATCGGCGCCGACATCCTGTTGAACCACGGCAAGCTGCGGCTCGAGAACGATCTGTTCGGCTCGTTCGATCGCACGCCGCGCCTGAAGATCGCGGCGTCGCTCGCGGTGTTCCGCTCGATCTACATCCTCGGCGGCGTCGACGACGTGCTGAACCCGCCGGGCTCGCTGCGCATCATCGCCGGCCAGACCGCCGTCCCACAGCAGTTCAACACCCTCCGCTACGGCCGCGACTACTTCCTCGGCGCCACGCTGCACTTCGACGACGCCGACCTCGCGACGATCATCCGCGTCTACGGCGCCATGATCGTCGGGGCCCTGAAGTAGCTCCCTTTCCGATTTCGCTCCTATCTCGTCGTGCTCGAGCGGAACTGCGACGCTGGCGATGCGTTCGAGCGGAATGGCAAACGGAGCGCGTCCATGGGGGCGATCTCGCAGAGGGCGCGCGAGAACCCAGGGAGCGAAATTAGAAAGGGAGCTAGCCGCCGGCGAGCGGGGACAGCAGGTACAGCTCGTCGCCATCGGCGAGCACGCGCTCGGCATTCTCGACGAACGGGCAGCGCTCGCCGTTGAGCATGATCGTGTCGACGAGGTGCGGCGAGTGATCGAGCGCCTCGCGCAGCGGGATGCCGGCCGCGTCGGTCGCCTCGACCAGGCGGCCGAGCGTCGTGCCCGCCGGCAGGCGCAGGTACTCGTCGACGTCCTTCCACGCGTCGCCGATCCGCCCCCGGATCAAGATGTGGATGCGGATCGAATCGCCGCGGAGCTTGTCGAAGATCCCCATCAGTCGACGTAGTCCGCGAGCAGGTCCAGCATGCCGAGCTCGGTCGCGCGCGCGCGCGACACCCGGCCGGTCGCCTTGTTCCAGTGCATCGCCTGGTAGTAGTCGTCGCGCAGCACCGGCAGCGGCACGCGCACGCCCTTGAGCGGCCCGCTCGGCAGGTTGCCATCGCCCTCACCGAGCATGCGCGGGTGCGGCGCGAAGTCCGCGGGCGCGAGGCCCTCGCGCCAGTTGAACGCGGCGCGCAGGTTCTGGATGCGCTCGCCGCACTTGAGGAGATCCGCGTCGGTGACGTCCCAGCCGGTCGCCGCGTTGACGAGCTCGGTCCACGGCAGCTCGCCGGTGAGCCGCGTGAACATGCACAGCCCGAGGCCGTTCAGCACCTGGTGCGCGTTCGAGTACAGCGCCTGCGAGCGGCCCTTGCCCTCGGTGCCCTTCCACTTGACGTTCCAGTCCTTCTTGTCGGCGGCACCGGGCAGCGAGAACCCGGCGCCGAACGTCTCGTTCCACGACGCCGATCCGGCGGTGTGGCGGCCCGGTGTCGGATCGGCGATGTAGGTGACGCCCATCAGCGAGGTGAACCGGCTGTCGTGATAGGCGGGCTCGCCACCGTGGATGTGCACGGCGAACTCGGCCGTGTCCTTGCCGACGTGCGCGGCGGCGCGCGCCACGCCGTGGCCGAGCCACGCGCCGCAGCCCTCGCCCGTGCCCATCTTGATCGTGAGCGCCAGCGCGGCAAGGCCATTGCCCCACCGCATGTCGATCCCGTCGAGCTCCTGGGCGGTGAGCGCACCGCGCTCGACCGCTTCGCACACCCACGCGAGCGTCGCCGACGACGACACCGCGTCGATGCCGAGCCGGTTGCACGCGTCGTGGCACGCGGTGATGAGCTCGATGTCGTCGTTCAGGAGGTTGGCGCCGAACCCGACGATGGTCTCGTAGTCCGGCCGCCGGACATCGGTCAGGTTCTTCGACTTGACGCGCACGATGCCCTTGCACGGCATCGGACAGTCGCCGCACGACAGCTTCTTCGTGATGTACTTGTCGACCTCTTTCCCGTCGAGCTTCCAGCTCTTCGTGCGCATCGGGAAGTCGACCGACCCGGCGCCCTTCCAGTTCTTGATCGGTGCGTCGCCGTTCTCGATGCTGATCGCGACGGCGCTGGTCGTGCCGCGGTCGCT
>JBLMXA010000393.1:0-19160 GCA_050257515.1 Acidobacteriota bacterium
TCGGACCGCGGCGTTGCTTCGGCAGCGCCGCGGCCTCGTGAACGAGGACACGCATCACGTCGGGCTGCTCGGCGAAGGCGCGGACGTGGTTGAGCTCGAAGATCTGCAGATGGCCGACCGGATCGCGGATCTCCGCGAGCGCTCGCTCCGCCGTCGAGATCAGTCGCTCGAACGCCTGCGACTGGATCTCGAACAGGATCTCCTCCTTCGACTGGAACAGGTGATAGAAGCTGGCGAGGCTCTTGCCGGTCGCCTTCGCGAGATCGCGCATCGACATGCCGTGGTAGCCGTGCCGCGCGATCGGTGTCGCCGCGCCCTGGAGCACGTCGGCACGCAAATCGTCGCGCCGCAGGGCTCGCGTCATGCGTTCACCCACGTGGGCGGGCGTTTCGCGAGGAACGCCTCGATCCCCTCGTTGCCGTCGCGGCTCGGCAGCAGGCGCTCGACATAGCGGCGCTCGACCTCGTCGAGTGGCGCGCCGAGGCTCGCGACGAGGCCCGAGCCGTGTCGCACGGCATGGGTCGCCTCGCGGAGCGAAAACGCCGACAGCGGCGCCAGGACCTTGCGATACCAGCCGAGCACGAACGGCAGCGCGGCGGTGTCGGAGCCGTCGCACTCGTCCGGCACGAGCGCCGTCACCAGGCCGCGCGCGTGCGCCTCGTCTGCCGCGAGCTCGACCCCGGTCAGCACCATGCGCTCGGCAAGCGGCCCGCCGAGGCGGTGGTGGCCGAGCACGGCGAGCACCGGCGGCACCACGCCGAGCTTGATCTCAGGACACGCGAACACCGCCGATCGCGCGGCGAACACGAAGTGGCACGCGAGCACGAGCTCGAACGCGCCACCGAGGCACTGTCCGAGCACGATCGCCGCGATCGGCACCGGATAGCTCGCGACGTCGCGTACGAGCGCGTGGAACACTTCGAGCATGGCTTGCGCCGAGTCGCGGCGGTGTTCGGGCACCGAAGCGCCGAACGAGAAGTGCTTGCCGGCGCCGCGCACGATGACCAGCCGGAGCCTCGGATCGTCGCGATGCGCCGCGAGCGCCTCGCGCAGCTCGACCATCATCGCCATCGACAGCACGTTTGCCTTGGGCTGGTTCAGGACGAGCGACAGCACGCCGTCGTCCTCGAGCTGTTCGACCGCGATGGTGGCGCTCACGGCATCGTCGCCTTCATGCGCTCGCGGGCCGAGGGCGGCAGCACCTCGAGCACGAGCTTGTGATCGAACGGCGCGGCCTCGGCGAGGCGCTTGCGGAGCAGGACGAAGTCGATCTCGCGCTCCGCTTTGTCTCCGTAGTGGAACGCCGCGAACCCCGCCGCGGCCTCGGTGTTCATGTTCAACGCGAGCCATGACCGGCTCGACTCGGCGTTCTGGAACCAGTGCTCGAGCTTCTTCTTGCGCAGGCTCTCGAGCGTCTTGCGCGTGCAGTCGGGGAACGTGTAGAGCAACTTCGTCGCCAGGCGGTCGACGGCCTCGTCGAGCTTCGCCAGGTCGATCGTGCACGCCTTCGCATCGACCTTCGCGGCGTCGAGCGCGGCGCCGGTTTTCGAATCGCCGAACACGATGTTGCCGAATTCGTCCGCGTAACGGTCGGTGACGATCAGCGGGTTCGGGATGAACGTCCCGTCGGCGCGCTTGTGGACGGGGACGATCTCGTTCAGCAGCCCGAGCCGCATCGCCTTGTGCGCCGACCACGGCTCGCACAGCGACAGCGACTCGGCGGCGTGCGCGAACCCGACGTAGAGGTGCAGGAAGTCGGTCGCGCCGCCGTCGGGGGCCGAGCCGTGGACCGGGCCCGCCTGCCCGAACCGCGCGTGATCGCCGGCGACCGAGAAGTCGCACGCCATGCCGATCTCCTGGCCACCGCCGATGCGCATGCCGTTGACGCGGCAGATCACCGGCTTGTCGCAGAGCAACAGCCCCGTGACCATGTCGTTGAACAGCCGCATGTACTGCAGATATTCGAGCGGGCGGCCCGCGTAGTAGCTGGCGTACTCCTCGGTGTTGCCACCGGTGCAGAACGACCGCGTACCGGTCGCGGTGAACACGACGCAGACGGCGCGGCGATCGGCGCTCGCCCGACGCAGCGCGAGGATGACCTCCTTGACGGCCGCCGTGGTGTACGAGTTGAGTTGCTCCTGGTTGTCGAGCCACAGCCACACCTGGTGCAATCCGTCGACCGGCTTGCCGTTGCGACCCAGCACCGGGCGCTCCTCGTAGCGGATGTTGCGGTAGACCTGCTCCGGTACGAGATCGTGGTTCTTGACGGTGGTCATCGGGTCTCCTGGGGTCGGGATGGTGGACGCTAGGTGCGCGGATCGAAGACGACGCGCTTCGCGAGGCGGTGGTGCGCCATGTCGTCGAAGATCTCGTTGATGCGCGACATCGGGGCATGCTCGACGAACGGGTGGAGCGCGACCTGGCCGGCGTAGATCATGCGGAGCACGTCGGGGTACGCCTCGTGAGGGCAGCCCCAGGTCCCGTGCACCGTCGCGTCGAACGCCATCAGGTTCGAGAGCCGCAGCTCGACGGGCTTCGTGGTGTAGCCGACCTGCACCATGACCGCGGCCGGCCCGAGCAACGCATATGCAAGCAGCTGGCCCTCGGTCGTGCCGCTGCATTCGAAGATGCGGTGTGCGAGCGAGGGGATGCCCCATTCGCGCGCGAGCGCGTGGATTTCCTTGCGCACGTCCTTCGGCGCGCGGCCGGCAACGTCGATCGTGTGCTCGGCGCCGTGTACGCGCACGAGCGCGAGCTTGTCGGCGCTCACGTCGCACGCGACGACGCGCGCACCCATCGCCCGCGCGATCTGGATCGCGTAGCCGCCGACGCCACCGGCGCCGACGACAAACGCGGCATCGCCCTTGACGAGCGTCGCGCGACGGATCGCCTGGTACGCCGTCGACACCGCGTCGGCGACGACCGCGAGCTCGCGCGTGTCGATCTTGCCGGGCGCGTCGTCGATCGGGACCAGCGGCGACGCCGGCACGAGCACGTGGCTCGCGAATCCCCCGTCGATGTCATTGCCGGGCATCTTCTGCGCGGGGCACGCGTTGCCCCGCCCGGCCTTGCAGTACGCACAGGTGCCGCATCCCATCACCGCCGGGACCAGCACCTTGCGACCGACGAGCGTCTCGTAGCTGCCACCCGCAGCGACGACCTTGCCGACGATCTCGTGGCCGAGCACGAGCGGCAGCGCGTGCTTCGGAGCGACAACGCCGCTCGCGAACCCGAGATCCGTGTGGCATAGGCCGCACGCTTCGACTTCGACGATCGCCTCGCCGGCGGCGGGGCTCGCGATCGAGATCGAGCGGCGAGACAGCGGCTGCCCCGCGACCGTGAGAACGAAGGCCTCGGCGTGCATGTCGCGTCGGCAGCTGCACGCAACGAGCCAGATGGGGACGAACGTTCGTTCCGGATCACCGCAAAAACATCTGTAGGTAGACGACTTGCGCGAGGCCCGCGATATCGTGGCGGACTTGTCGCGTCGGTCGGAGCGGGCAAAACCTCGGTCACGCGTCAGGCGCGAATGGAGCGTGCGCAAGCGGTGCCGCTCGAGACTCCGCTTGCCGCAAGGCGTGCGCAGTGCACGCGCCACGTGCTCGTCGGGGCGTGTCCTGCGCTGGCAAAGCGATCTACTTGCCCGTGAACTCCCGGCGCAGAACGTCGAGCCATCCGCTCCAATGCGTGTACAGAACATCCGACCAGAAGCGGATGTGGCGAGCCGTGCCCCTGGTCGCCGCCGAGCGCGGTCCTCCGGCGAGGTAGTCAGCGAGATCGCAGCCGGCGACGATCATGTCGAGCCCGACAATGGAGAAGATCGGGTTGCCGGCGTCGGACGGCTCGGCTGCCATGTAGTGCTGGCCAGCGATCGGAATCAGCACGGGCGCGTTCGAGCAGAGCCTGGACATCAGCCTGCACGATGCTCGCGACCGGTTCCCGATCATGTGGGAACGTTAGCTGACGGCTGCGACGCACCGCCTCTGTTAGTCTCGGGCCGTGCCGCGCTACGAGTTTAGTGAGGGGACGTCGAACAAGTTTTGGGAAATCGAGCTGAACGGCAGCTCGTTCACAACGACGTACGGGCGCATCGGGTCGGCGGGACAGTCGACGACGAAGTCGTTCGACACGCCGGTGAAAGCGCGAACCGAGTACGACAAGCTGGTCGCCGAGAAGACGAAGAAGGGCTATCAGCTTGTCGGCGGCGCGCCCGCCGCACCGACCACGGCGGGCGGGTCCGCGCCAGTCGCCGCACCCGCGCCGGCGAAGTCATCGCCCACTCCGGCGCCCAAGCCGGCAGCAGCGGCCCCAGCGAAACCGCCGCCGCCACCGGCCGCGGTCACACCCGCAGCACCGGTCGGGCCGCCGCCGAAGGCCGGCGAGCCGCGGGTCGTCATGTCCGACAACGCGAAGCGCGCGGCGGACCGCGAGCTCGCTGCGCTAAGGATCGAACCGCGCAAGGCGGAGAATCCACTCGGCGAATGGAAGGTCAACGTTCACGAGCCATTCGTGCGGCTCGCGAAGACCTCGGTCCAGAACGGCGCCCAGTCCGGCGACGACGACAGCAAGCGCCTGCTCGCTGGCGTCTTGAAGATCTACGGATTCGAGAAGATGCCCGCGACGCTCGATGTCGACACCTCGGCGGCGATGCTTCAGGTCGTCCACGGCTTCAGTTTCCGGGAGGACCACGTCGGACCTCTCGTCACGTTCTGGGTCGCGCATTCGGGGTTGCCGTTCGCGCTCGACGTCCTCACTCGGAGCCTCTGGGAGCGCACGCTCGCTCGGCATCAGCAGAGCAATAGCGGCGTGTGGCTCGCGAACCCCCAAGCGGGTTCGCCCTACGGCCAGCGAATGCTTCACGACCTGTTCTCGGCCCGGACGGATCGGTTGATCCATGCGCTGTATCTCGGCGCCACCGACGAACAACGAGCGGCGGCGCGCGCGCACGCGGAAAGGCTGCGAGCTGGCGCCAGTCTCCTCGTACGCTCCGCCATCGCGTCGTGCTTGCTCGAGACGGCGTGGATCGATGCGGACCTGCGCGAGCATGCGACCACCCGCGCGCGCGCGATGTTTTCACCGGATGCGCTCGCTCGGGCCAGCGCGCCCGCTGATATCGCGGCGTACATGGCTGCCCAGAACGTCGAAGACTTGCAGTTCTACGCCGGCTCGGCGAGGCGCTGGGCTCCGAAGTACGCGCGCCACGTCGAGCAGCAGGGCTTCAGTTACGTGCAGCGCCACGGTCTCGGTGGTGTCGACATCATTCTCGCGCAGATCGCGGTGGTGCTCGAAAAATTCACGCCAGACAACTACGGCGGCGCGTACCTCGGATCTCTGATCCGCGAGCTGCTCGAGGTCGCGCGATGCGCTCATGACTACCCCGCGGCTGTAGCGACTGCGATCGCGATCATCGACAAGACAGGCGATCACAAGCTCGGCAAAGAGGAAGATCCTCGGCCAGCTGCATACGACTGCCTCCGCGCGTCGCCCTCGATCGCGCTTCCACTCGTGCGCGAGGCGGGGAAGAAGGGATGGGCGAAGAACCTGCTGCCGCAGATCGAACGGCTTGCAGGCGGTGGCACCGAAGACGCGCGTCCCGACGCGAAACCGGACGATCTGCCGGCCTCGCTTCGCGGCGCGGTGAAGTTCAAGGCGCCTGAATTCTGGCAACCCGCTGCGTTCGCTCGTATCGCGCTGCAAAGCGGCACGCTCTATCCGTTGGCGCAGGCAGACGCGCTTGGCTCCGCACTCAAGGACAGCGATCGCGATGCGATCGCGGAGCTGCGCAAGATCGCAGAGCCGGAGACGCTCGCATCGTTCGCGTGGGACCTCTTCCAGGCGTGGCTCACGAGCGGTTCGCCGTCGAAGGACAAGTGGGCGTTGTCCGCGCTCGGATTGCTCGGTAGCGACGAGACCGCGCGCCGGCTCACGCCGCTGATCCGAGCGTGGCCTGGCGAGTCGCAGCATCAGCGCGCGGTCGCCGGCCTCGACGTCCTCGGCGACATCGGCTCGGACGTCGCACTCATGATGCTGAACGGCATCGCGCAGAAGGTGAAGTTCAAGGGCCTTCAGGAACGCGCGCGAGAGAAGATGGACGAGATCGCGCAGAAGCGCGGCATGACCGCCGAGCAGCTCGCGGATCGTCTCGTTCCGGATCTCGATCTCGAGGACGATGGGTCCAAGACTCTCGACTTCGGGCCGCGCTCGTTCCGCGTCGGTTTCGACGAGACGCTGTCGCCCTTCGTCATCGATGCGACCGGCACGCGGCTCAAGGAGCTGCCGAAGCCGAACAGCAAAGATGACGCCACGCTCGCCGGCGGCGCGACCGAGGCGTGGAAGGCGATGAAGAAGGACGTACGCGCGCTCGCGTCGATCCAGATCTTGCGGATGGAGCTTGCGATGGGCAACGCGCGGCGATGGAGCGGAGAGGAGTTCCGATACTTCTTCGTCGAGCATCCTCTGCTCACGCACCTCGTTCGCCGGCTCGTGTGGGGCGTGTACGGCCACGGCAAGCTCGAGCAGACGTTCCGGGTGGCCGAGGATCGAAGCTGTGCCGATCAGAACGACGACGCCTATGACGTGCCGCCGACCGCGACGGTCGGGATCGTGCACCGCTTGCATCTTGCCGATGACGCCGCTGCGGCTTGGGGAAAGGTGTTCGGCGATTACGAGCTCGCGCAGCCCTTCGAACAGCTCGCACGCAAGGTGTACCGGCTCGATGCGCACGAGCGCGCGGGCGTGCAGCTCGAGCGCTTCGAAGGCCGCGTGATCGAGACAAAGAAGCTCATGAGCCTGCTCTCGCGCGGATGGCGCAAAGGACAGCCCCAGGACGCCGGCAACATCTTCGAGTTCACGAAACCGATCAGCGCCGATCTGCTCGCGATGCTGCCGTTCGAGATGGGGATCAATGCTGGCGGGTTCGATTACGTCGATCCGACCCCGAAGCTCGGCGCGATCGATTTCTCGCCGACTGACCCGAGCTGGGGTGGCGCGCGCAAGGACGCCGTGCCGCTAACGACGGTGGATGATGTGATCCTGTCCGAGGTGATCCGCGACGTCGAGTCGCTGGGGGAGGCTGCGTCGTGAGAAAAAAACCAGACGCTGACGCCGGGCTGCAGCGGCCACCTGCCGAGGTCCTCTACGCCGACGAGCTCGACAAGCTGCGCGCCCAAGACAAGCTGCCGAGGCCTCCGGGCTGGCAGCTGTCGCCGCGCGCGGTGCGCTCGTTCGTGCTCGGCGATCGCGATCTCGGCATTCGTAAGAAGTTCGTCGGCAATCCGTCGCTGGTCGATCGCGCGATGATCGCGCTCGCGACGAACCGCGGCTTGATCCTGATCGGCGAGCCGGGCACGGCGAAGTCTCTGCTGTCCGAGCTGCTCGCTGCGGCGATCAGCGGGCAGTCGACGCTGACGATCCAAGGCAGCGCGGGCACGTCCGAGGATCAGATCAAGTACACGTGGAACTACGCGCTGCTGCTCGCGGAAGGCCCCACGCCGCGCGCGCTCGTGCCGTCGCCGCTCTACGAGGGCATGCGGCTCGGCAAGATCGTGCGATTCGAGGAGATCACGCGCTGCCCGCTCGAGATCCAGGACTCGTTGCTCGCCGCGCTATCTGACCGCGTGATCGCGATTCCGGAGCTCGAGCAAGACAAGATGTTGTTCGCGAGCGTCGGCTTCAACGTGATCGCAACGGCGAACACGCGCGACCTCGGCGTCAACGAGATGAGCGCGGCGCTCAAGCGCCGGTTCAACTTCGAGACCGTGTTTCCGATCGCGCAGTATGACGTCGAGCTCGAGCTCGTGCGCGCCGAGACCCAGCGCGGCCTCGAGCGCAGCGGTGTGCCGAAGATGCCAGGCGACGACATCCTCGAGCTGCTCGTGACGACGTTCCGCGAGCTGCGCGATGGCAAGACCGTGGAAGGGCAGCCGCTCGACCGACCCTCCACTGCGATGTCGACGGCCGAGGCCGTCTCGGTCGCGCAAGCCGTCGGCGCCCGCAGCTACTTCCTGTCGGGCCGTCCTGCGACCCCCGGCGATCTGCTCGAGTGCCTCGTCGGCGCGGTGATCAAGACCGACCGCAACGACGCGGCGATCTTGCGGCGCTACCTCGAACAGCGCGTCGCGAAGCGTTCGGGATCGCATTGGAAGGCGTACTACGACGCACGCCATCAGCTGCCCGAATGACGCTGAAGATCGTCGGCGTTCGCCATCACAGCCCCGCATGCGCGCGGCTCGTCCGCCACGCGATCGCCACCGTGCGCCCGTGGGCCGTGCTGATCGAGGGCCCCAGCGACATGAACGCACGGCTCGGCGAGCTCACGCTTTCGCACGTGCTGCCGGTGGCGGTGTACAGCTACTTTCTGCCGCGGAGCGGAGAACATGCCGCGCACGGCAGCTGGGCGCCATTTTGCGCGTACTCGCCAGAATGGGTGGCGATGACGGAAGGGCAGGCCGCCGGCGCGCGCGTGCGGTTCATCGATCTGCCTGCATGGGACAAGGCGTTTGCGTCGGTGGAGAACCGCTACTCGGACCACGAGCGGCAAGTGAGCGCGACGCTGCAAGCCGTCGCGATCGCGCGCGGGTTCGATTCCACCGATGCGCTGTGGGATCACTTGTTCGAGCTGTGCGACGATCCGGTGCGGCTCGACCGCGAGCTCGACAGCTACTTCGAAGGCTTTCGCGGCAAGCTCGAAACGCGCGAGGAGGATCGCGATACGCGGCGCGAGGCTTACATGGCCCGCTGGATCGACTGGGCGCTCGCTGCGGCTCCGCCCGGCGCGACCGTGCTCGTTGTATGCGGCGGCTTTCACGCGCCCGCCTTGCGCGCGCTCGCGGGCTCGACCGGGCAGCGCGACGAGCCAGACGTACCGGTGCCGGATCCCGAGCTCGCGCGGACGGGCAGCTACCTCGTGCCGTTCTCGTTCAAACGGCTCGATGCGTTCACCGGCTATGCGTCGGGCATGCCGTCACCGGCGTTCTACCAGGAGCTGTGGGAACGCGGCGATGCCGCCGGCGAGCGCATGCTGTTCGCCGCGATCGCACAGCTGCGGGCGAAGGGGCAGCGCGTCTCGACCGCCGATGCGATCGCCGCGAGCGAGCTCGCGCATGGGCTCGCGCAGCTGCGAGGCCACCGCGTACCCGCGCGTACCGACGTGCTCGACGGGTTGTGCGGCGCGCTCGTCAAGGACGCGCTTCGCGCGCCGCCGCCGTGGACCGGGCGCGGCATGCTGGCCGCAGGAACCGATCCGTATCTCGTCGAGATCATCCGCGCGTTCTCGGGCGAAGCGCGCGGCCGGCTCGCGGAAGGCACGCCGCGGCCGCCGCTGGTCGACGACATCGAGCGTGAGTGCGCGGAGGTCGGCCTCGCCTGGACCGAGCGCGCGACCACGCTCGCGATCGACATCTTCGATGCGAGCGCAGCCCGCAAGCGCCAGGTCCTGTACCGGTTGATGTGGCTCGAAATCCCCGGTGTCGAGCTCGTCTCTCGAGCGGATCTGCGACGCGGTCGCACGCGCCACACCGAGACGTGGAAGCTTCAGCACACCGACGCGACGACGGTCGCGATGATCGAAGCCGCCGTGTACGGCGCGACGCTCGAAGCCGCAGCGCTCGCGCGTGTCGACGAGAGGTTGCGCACCGCGCAGGGGGTCGTCGCGCTCGTCACGCTTCTCGAGCTCGCGTTGCGCGCCGGGTTTCATCACATGGTGGGCGAGCTGTGCGCCGCCGCGACCGCAGCCGTGGAGCAGGAACCGCAGTTCGCGAACGCCGGGCGCGCGCTCGCCAGGCTGGCGGGGGTCGCCGCGAGCGAGCCGTTGCCTCCTGGGCATGGCGTTGGGCCGCTTGTACGCGCGGTGGTCGAACGCGCGCTGTGGTTGCTCGAAGCGATCGACGGGGCCGATGCGCCCTTCGATCGCGAGATCACGGCGGGCATCTTCGCGCTGCGTTCCGCGCTCGATCTCGAGATCCCGGATCGCGACACGCTGGCGGCGGCATGCGTGGGCGTATGGACGCGGCGCGCGGCCGCTTCCGATGCGCCGCCGGGCGTGCGCGGCGCCTGCATGGGTGCGCTGTGGACGCATCGCGACCACGACTACACCAACGAGGCCGAAACCATGTTGCGCGGCATGCCGAGTAGCGTGCTCGGCGAATGCCTCGCTGGGCTGTTCGCATTGGCACGGGAGGTGTTTCGCGAGTCGCCGCTGTTGACCGTAGTCGATGCGCGGCTCGGCGAGCTCGACGATGACGAGTTCTTGCGCGTCCTGCCGTCGCTGCGCCGCGCGTTCGCGTTCTTCCCACCGCACGAGCGACGCGAGCTCGCACGGCGCCTGCTCGATCGCCACCACGGCTCGCAGGATCTGCTCGCGCCGATCGCCGAGCCGGATGCAATCGCGAGCGTACGCGCGCTCGAGGATCGCTGGTTTGCGACGGCCCGCCGCTACGCGCTGCTGGAGGACAAGTGAGCGCACCCGTCCTCCGCCGGTGGCGCCTCGTGCTCGGCAAGTCGAGCGCGGACTCGCTGGATTCGATCGGCGGATGCACAGCCGATGATCTCGGCCGCGACGCTGCGCTCGACTGGCTATACGAACGCGACCCGTCGCTCGGCGAGCGCGACATCCGCAATGCTGATCTCTCGGAGAGCGCGCTATCGGTCCCGACGTGGATCGACAGCGTGCACCGGCTGTTCCCTGAGGAGACCATCGAGCGCCTCGAGCGCGACGCGGTCGAGGAATTCGGGCTGCACGAGGTCGTCACGAACAAGGAGGTGCTCGAACGCATCGAGCCGAGCGAGACCCTCCTGCGCGCAGTGCTGCTGACGAAGCACCTCATGAACGACGAGGTGCTCGCGCTCGCACGCGAGCTCGTCCGCAAGGTCGTGCAACAGCTGGTCGAGGCGCTCGCCAAGCAGGTGCGCAGCGCGTTCTCCGGGGCGCGTGCTCGCAGGCGGTCGCGGCATCGAAGCATCCGCAACTTCGACGCACTCGGCACGGTGCGCGCAAATCTTCGCCACTACGATCGAGAGCAGAAGCGGCTCGCGATCCGAGAGCCACTGTTCTGGAGCCGGTCGAAGCGGCACGGCGAGCAGTGGCAGGTGATCGTCGTCGTCGATCAGTCGGGCAGCATGGTGAGCTCCGTGATCCACGCGGCGGTCACCGCGTCGTGCTTGTGGGGGCTGCCTGCGATCAAGACGCATCTCGTCGCCTTCGACACGAATGTCATCGATTTGACAGGGCAGGTCACGGACCCGGTGGAGACGCTCATGAAGGTGCAGCTTGGCGGCGGCACCGACATCGCGAAGGCCGTGCAATACGCAGAGGGCCTGATCGAAAATCCGGCGCGCACGGTCGTCGTGCTCATCACCGACCTGTACGAGGGCGGCGACGCCGACGCGCTCGTGCGCTCCGTCAAACGTCAGACGACGAGCGGAGTCCGCTTCGTCACCCTCGCTGCGCTCGACAACCGCGCGGCGCCGGTCTACGACAAGGAGCTCGGGGCCCGACTGGTCAAGGTTGGCGCGAGCGTCGGCGCGATGACGCCGAACCAGCTCGTCGGGTTCTTGAAGGACGTATTGAAGTGAGGCCGGACCTCGTTTCGCTGACCGATGAAGCGCTCGTCCGTCTGGCGAACGTCGGATTGGTGAAGCGTGCGCAGAAGGAGATCGCTGCGGGTACGCGCCCCGAAGTCGTCGAGGAGTCCGACGGTACCGTCGTGGCGCGCGCGAAGGACGGCGCGACCACGCGGCTCGCCCGTGGCGTACCTCTGCAGCAGACCACGTGCTCGTGTGGATCCTCGACGGTATGTCGGCACCGAATCGCGGCGGTACTCGCGTACCGCGAGCTTCACGCCGCAGCCGTCACGACAGCGAGCACACCGGACGTCACATGGAACCCGGGCGAGCTCTCGGATGAAGCGGTGCTCGCGTGCTGCGGCGCGCAGCTTGTCGCCCGAGCGGAAGCGATCATCGCGAAAGGCATCGTCGCGACGGTCCGGCCCGGCGAGCGCACGGCGGACGGGCAAGTGATCGCGCCCAGCGTCGCCCTGCCGACCGCGAATGTGCAGTTCCTCGTGCCGGGCGATGTCGCGTATGCGAAATGCGACTGCGCCAAGGGCCATGCTTGCGAGCACGTCGTGCTTGCCGTGCGCGCATTTCGCGCCGGTCACGGCATCGTGACGATCGGGTCCTCGCCGCGCGTGACTGCTGATACGGCGGCGCGGAGTGCGCTGGACGATGCGCTTACCTATGTTGCGCAACAGGGCCTCGCAGCGCCGGGTACAGCCGCGGTGCTGGCGAATGCGCGTGCTGCCGCGGAGCGCGAGCGATGGTGGTGGATCGTCGACGGCCTCGAGTCTGTCGAGCGGCTGGCCGATGCGTACCACCGCCAGAGTGCCCGGTTTCGCCTCGAGACACTCGCGCGCGAGGTCGGTGAGCTGGTCGCGCGCATGCGCGCGTCGGGAGCGAGCGCATCGGGCCTGCCGCCGTCGTGGCTGCTCGGCAGCGATCAGGCTCCGGAAACCGCGATGGAGCAGGTCCGGCTGCTCGCGCTCGGTGCGCGGCTCGACGCCGATGACGACCGCCGGATGGCGCGCGTCTACTTCGCCGATCCCGATACCGCAGCCGTGCTCGTTCTCGAAAAGACCTGGCTCGGCGAGACGCGGAACGGCCACCAGCTCGGGCAACTGTTCGCATCGAGCCGGATGTCGCTCGCGGATCTCTCGCGCGGCGAGCTCGTGACGCGCGCCGCGCGCCGGCGCGCCAACGGCGCGCTCGATCTCGGAGCCGCGCGTGGCATGAAGTCGTCGCTGCTGCCATCGACCAGAAGTTGGGCCCGCTTGCCCGAGCCGCTGCTCGTGCGCGACCTGGCAGCACGCTCGGTGCGGCGGCGCTCGCAGCCTCCGGCGTGTCTCTCACCTCGCGGTCTCGGCAACGATGTCGCGGTCGTAGAGCTCGGGCGTATCGTGGACGTCGACGTTCCGGGGGATCGGCAGACGATCACCGGAATGGTCGAGGACGCGGCCGGCAACCGACTGATCCTGCACGTGGACCATCGCAATGTGAGCCCGGGTGCTGTCGACGCGACCGAGGACGCGCTCCGGGCTGCGCCGACGCATGTCGCGGGCGAGCTGCGTCAAACACCGGATGGCTGGCGGATGAATCCGCTAGCGTTCCTCGGTAAGGAGCTCGTGGTCGTCGATCTTCAGAAGCCCGGGAAGCGCAGCAGCGCGCATGACGAGGTGCCGGCTCAGTCCGAATCACCACCGGAGCCGGGCGCTCGTATGGCCTCCGCCATTCGCGACTACGTTGGCCGCACGCTGCTTGGTGGCGCACGGGCAACGGTGGGTGCCGCGATGCGCCTTGCACGCGATGCAGAGAAGGTCGCAGCCGATCGGCTTACCGGACTGCTATCGACGGCTGCTACGGGTGCTCCAGGTGCGGTGCTGGATCTTGCGGTGCTTCACCAGCTCGACGAGTAGTCGCTCCTGCGAACGAACAGTCAAGGGTTGGCCGGAGACGTCCCAAGGCCCAGCTCAGCCTGCCTAGTCGGTTGGAGTCGCGTCGCTCACTGCAGCCGCTGTGAGTTGTCCTGCACGCGCGTCCGCAACCGCTTAGAATTTTGGAGGTGCCACCCAGATTTGAACTGGGGAATGGTGGTTTTGCAGACCACTGCCTTACCACTTGGCTATGGCACCGACAGGGCGATCTTCTAGCACGGTTGTGCGCGTGTGCGGAACCGGTTTCGCCTGGCCGCATCGTCGATCCCGGGCATCGCCACCCGGTGAGCTGATATCGTACGGTCCGTGGGCGGACGGAGGCAGCGGGCGCCCGACCCGACCGACGCGGCGGCCGAGCGCTTCGCGGAGGCGTCCGAGGCGCTCGACGCGGGCGACCTCGATCGAGCCGCGGTGCTGGCGGAGCGTGCGGCCGAGCTGTTCCGGACCGCGGGCGACGACCACCCCGACGTCGGTCACGCCGTGCTGCTGCGCGCGCGGATCGCGCACGCGCGGGGCGACTTCGCGGCGGCCCTGGCGGAGGCGGAGCGCGCGGCCGCGCTGCTCGCGGGTGCGCGGCGGCGATGGCCGGACGAGCCGATCTGCGTGACGCTCCACGTGCGTGCCGTCGAGCAGGTCGCGACGGCGCTGATCGGCCTCGGCCGCTACGACGACGCCGAGCGCCGCGCGCTCGCCGCGCTCGCGGACGCGGAGGCGCAGCTCGGGGGCGACGACGCCGCGGCCGGCGAGCTGTGTAACGTGCTCGGCATCTGTCACAAGTACCAGGCGCGCTTCGACGAGGCTGCGACGCGCTACCGGCGAGCGCTCGCCATCGCCGAGGCCGTGCACGGCCCGGCCTCGGGGCAGGTGGCGTCGATCCAGCACAACCTCGGCGGGCTCGCGCACGCGCGCGGCGAGCCGGCGGCCGGCGAGGCTGCCGCGCGGCGATCGGTGGAGCTGCGCGAGGCGCTGCGCGGACCCGATCACCCCGAGGTGGCGGCGGATCTCGCGGCCTGGGCCGCGATCCTCGACGACCTCGGCCGCATGCAGGAGGCCGAGGCGGCCTACCGGCGCGCGCTCGCGATCTTCGAGAGGGTCCACGGCCCACGACACCCGGAGGTCGGCTTCACGCTCGGCGCGCTCGGCGCGCTGTGTGCCGGGCAGGAGCGATGGCTCGACGCCGAGGCGCTGCTTCGCCGCGCGCGCGCGATCCAGGCCGAGGTCCACGGCGAGGATCACCCCGACGTCGCGCTCGTCGATCATTATCTGGCGGTGGTCTGCCACGCGCTCGGCCAGCTCGACGACGCGCTCGCGCGCGCCGAGCACGCGGTCGCCGTGTTCGGCCGCGCGCTTCCTCCCGACCACCCGTTCGTGATCGATGCGCGCGCGGTGTGGGAAGCGGTCAAGGCCGCACGGTGACGCGGGTGTCGCGCGCGTAACGTTCACTACCGATGTTTCGCGATTCCGGACGTGCCCGCCGCCGCCCTACGAGCTAGTGTGCCGGCCACATGGAGGCGCGTGTGTCGAAGAAGAAACTGGTGGTGAGATCGGCGGTCAAGGCCGGCGGCATCCAGGCCAACCACAGCGGCAAGCGGCTGGTCGTGAAGTCGGCGGTCAAGGCCGGCGGCGCGCCGCTGAACCACAGCGGCAAGCGCCTGGTCGTCAAGTCGGCGGTCCAGGCCGGCGGGGTGTCGCTGAACCACAGCGGCAAGCGGCTGGTCGTGAAGTCGGCGGTCCAGGCCGGCGGCATCCACACCAACCACAGCGGCAAGCGCCTGGTCGTCAAGTCGGCGGTCAAGGCCGGCGGCATCGCCACCTCGCCGGGCTAGGGTCGGTTCCGCCGATCCGCGGTCGCTGCGTCGCGTTCAGGGATGCGCGATCACCACCGCCGCTCGCGCGCGCCGCTCGACGCACGCGAGCGCGTCGATCAGCGTCTGCGGATCGAGCGCGGCGAGGCTCTCGTCGAGGACCGTCAGCGGCGCGCCCGACAGCAGCGCGCGCGCCACGAACACGCGGCTGCGCTCGCCGTGCGAGAGCGTCCAGCCGGTCTCGCCCACGATCTGGAACAGGCCGCTCGGCATCCGCTCGATCAGCGGGCCGAGCCCGAGCTCGCGGCTGATCGCATCGGCATCGCCGAGATCCTGCCGTGTCGGCGGCCACGCGCGCGCCATCAGCAGGTTGAACGCGAGGCTGCCGAGGAACAGATGGTTGTCGTGGAACTGCGGGACGAGCGCGACCCTGCGGCGCCAGCCGCGCTCGCCGAGCGTCGCGCGATCGAGGCCGCCGGCCAGCACGAGGCCGGCGTCGGGCTGGCGCAGGCCGGCGAGGATCGCCGCGAGCGTCGACTTGCCGGCCCCCGACGGCCCCTCGAGCACCACGCGATCGCCTTCGCGGACGATCAGATCGCAGCCGGCGAGCACCGGGACCGAGCTGCGCGACGGGCGATAGCGAACGCCGCGCGCGACGACGAGCGGCTGGCCCGGCGATCGCGGCGCGTGGACGAGCGACGGCGATGCCGAGGGCGGCGCGATCCGCGCCGCGGCCAGCAGCGGTGCGACCGACCGCCATGCGATCGCCGCATCGGCGAGCCGGGTGGCCGCGTCGCCGAGCTTGGCGAGCGCGGAGTAGCCGAGCAGCATGCCGCCGAGCGCGATCGCCAGCGCCGGCACGTCGATTCCACCGAGCACGAACGCCGGCGCCAGCGCGAGCGCCGCGATCACGAGCCAGCCGCCGGGCACCGCGGCGACGAGCCACACCAGCCGCCGGTCGAGCTCGGCCGAGCGCCGCGCATAGCGTGCGAGCTCGCGATCCTCGCGCGCGTGACGGTCGTCTCCCGGCTCCTGGGCGAGCCGCGTCGCGTGGCCGAGCATGACCTCGACCAGGTCGTGGGTGATCGCGAGGCGGTCGTCGGTCCACGCGCGCCGCGCCCGCAGGTAGCGCAGCGACCCGAGCACGGCCGTCGCGACCGTGATCGCGAGCAGCACGACATGCAAGAGGCCGCCGGCTCCGAGCGCGAGCACGACGCCGACGACGGCGAGCTCGATCGCGGCGAACAGCGCCGTGAACCCGCCGGTGACCGCGAGCTGCTCGAGCGCGTTGGCCTCGAACACGCGGCCGAGCGCGCGCCCCGCGCCATCGCCGCGGACGAGATCGGGGGCCACGCGCAACGCGCCGACCACGAGTCGCTGGCGGAGCAGGGTCGCCGCGTCGATCGCGAGCGGTTCCGCCCGCGCGATCGCGGCGAGCCGGGCCGCGGTGCCGGTCGCGACGAGCAGCGCCCACGCGGACAGCCATCCCGGATCGATCCGCCCGGACAGGATCGTGTGGCCGATCGCCCACCACGACGCGAGCATCACGGCGTAGCCGGCGAGGTGCAGGCCCGCGATCGCGGAGAGCCGGCGCGGCAGGCGGAGGTCGCGCGCGGCCGCGCGCAGCGGCGCCTCGATCGCGCGCCGCAACATCACGACGCCGCCGACCTGGACCGTCGCGAGCCGCGCGCCGAGCACCGCCGCGCGCAGCCGCGGCTCCGACCGCCGCGCGCCCGCCGTGCGCGCGACGATCCGGGCGAGCTCGCCCGCGACGGTCTGCTCGGCGGGCGCGCGTAGCGCGTCGACCACGTCGCCGACCGGCACGCGCGCGCGCACGAGGTCCGGACCGATCACGTGGAGCGTGCGGCGGCCCACCCCGACCACCGCGAGCACGCCGCCGGCGGCGACGACGAGCGCCGGCACCGCGCCGCGCACCATCGCCGCGACGTCGGGGTAGGCCGCCGCGGTGGGCTCCGCCTCGACGCCGATCCAGCTCGCCGCGTCCTCGAGCCACGCCTCGAGCGCGGCTCCGGGCGGCGGGCCATCGAGCGGTTCGGCGCGGGGATGCAAGCTCGCAGCCTCGGCGAGCGCGAGCAGCGCGTCGCCGGCCCGCGCCGCGGGCCACACGGCGGTCGCGGGGATCACCGGGCCTCCTCGACGCGGCCGTCGACCAGCACCACGCGCTTCCACCGCGCCCACCCCTCGGCCGCGCGCGCCTCGTCGGCGAGCAGCGCGGCGTAGCGCGAGCCGGGGCGCGCCGCGAGCGCGTCGGGGGACCCGTCCTCGACGATCCGGCCGGCCTCGATCACGAGCACGCGCGGAAACGCGCGGGTCTCGGCCAGGTCGTGGGTCACGCACAGCAGCGTCGCGCCGGTCCAGCGGGCGCGCGCGCGCGCGAGCTGCCGGCCGCGCACCGCGCGATCGAGCCCGCGGAACGGCTCGTCGAGCAGGACCAGCCGCGCCGAGCCGCGGCCGAGCGCGCGGCCCACTCGCACGCGCTGGCCTTCTCCGCCGGAGATCAGTCCGCCGCCCTCGCCGAGCCGGGTCGCGAGGCCCTCGGGGAGCGCGGCGACCACCGGCTCGAGCTCGGCGGCGCCGATCGCGGCGGCGACGTCGGCGTTCGCGGCACCGTACGCGAGGTTGTCGGCGAGCGAACGGTTCCACAGCGTGACCGCAGGATCGATCCATGCGGTCTGCGTGCGACACGCGGCGAGCGCCGCTCCGGCGAGCGGCACGCCGTCGACCCGCACCGTGCCGGCCGCCGGGCGCGACCAGCCGAGCCACACGCCGATCAGCGTCGACTTGCCGGAGCCCGATGGGCCGACGATCGCGACGTGCTCGCCGGGCGCGATCGCGAGATCGAGGTCGTGCAGGATCGGCCGGCCACCGACCACGATCGTCACCGCGGCCAGCTCGAGCGCGGCGCCCGCACCTGGCGGCTCCGCGCCGACGAGCTCGCCGGCGATCGAGGCCACGACGTCGGCGGTGCGGCCGGCCGGGCTCGCGCCCTGTTCGTCGAGCGCGCCGAGCGGCTCGAGCAGGCGCGCGGTCAAGTTGCGGTAGATCGGGATCTCGCGCAGCGCCTGGGCGAGCGCCTGACCGGACTGCGGGATCACGAGCGCCCAGTACACGAGCAACAGCAGGCTCGCCGGCGCCGCGCCGTCGTGCGCGCGCCAGATCACGAGCGCGATCGCGCCGCCGAACCCGAGCACGGCCTGCGCGGTGGCGATCGCCAGCCCGAGCCGGTGCTCGGCGTGCGCCGCGCGCCCCCACTCGGCAACGAGGCCGTCGTGCTCGCGGCGCAGCGTCGGCTCGACCCCGGTCGCGCGTGCCGCGAGCGTGCCGACCAGCGCGTCGAGGTAGAACCGCGCGAGCGCGCCGGTGTGGGTGCGAACGCGCAGATCGCGCTCGGCGATCCCACGCAGGCCGAGGAGCGGCGGCGCGACCGCACACGCCGCGAGCGCGAGCACGAGCGGCGCCGCATCCGGCGCGAGCCAGATCAGGCCCGCGGTGGTCGCGACGATCTCGCCGGCCGCGCGCGCGACACGCACCGCCAGCGACGGCAGCTCGCGCAGCCGGTGCAACATGTGACCGCGCTCCGCCATGTCGGAGGTCGGCCGGCTGCGCAGGTACGACAGGCCGAGCCGGGGCAGCTTGCCGAGCAGCCGCTCGCGCAGGCCGATCTCGACGTAGCGACCCAGCCGCGCCGCCTCCGCGCGCGTCGCGACGTCGGCGAGCAGCATCGCGACGAGGAACACGCCGACCGCCGCGATCGCGCCGAGCAACTGCGGCGCCGTCACGAGCTCGCCGCCGAGCTCGAACATGCCGCGGAACAGCACGGCTTCGGCGACGACGCCGGCGGCCGCGAGCG
>JBLMXA010000394.1:0-14518 GCA_050257515.1 Acidobacteriota bacterium
TGCGCCGCGTTCCGCGTTTCGGGGTTTCTCGTAGGCTGGCGCGCGACCTGCAACTCGCCGCGGGCGTGAGGTCGCTCGTGCCGATCGCCATGGTCGTCGCGAGCGTGGCAGCCGCGCACGCCGATCCACCGCGCCCGCAGCTGTGGCGCGCGTTGCGCGCGGACGTGGTGGTCTCGCCGGACCGTCCTCGCCCGCTCGCGCGCGTGCCCGCCGCGAGCCACGGCCTCGACGACGACCTCGCGGCGCTCGTCGATCGCGCGTCGCGCTTCGCGGACCGGCTGTGCGGCGTGCGCCGCGGCGTCGCCGCGTTCGTCCACGTCGAGAACCTCACCGGCGATCGGCGCGCCGATGCGCCACCGCGGGTGTTCGTGCTCGGCGTCGCGTTCGGGGCGAAGAGATAGACCACAAAGCCACAAAGGCCACAAAGCTCGGATTCCGGACTTCGTGGTCTTTGTGTCTTTGTGGTTCTTCTTCTTCAGACCACGACGCGCATGCGCCGCCGGCCCCACGTGCCGATCGCGTCGCCGAAGCGGCCCGGGATCTGCGTGCCGCACGCGGCGCAGCGATCGCGATCGAGGCGCGTCGCCAGGATCTCGTACCAGTCGCGCTCGATCACCGCGGCGCCACAGCCGGGGCATGACGTCGCGTCGCCCTCGCGGTCGTGGACGTTGCCGGTGTAGACGAACCGCAGGCCCTCGCGCCGCGCGATCGCGCGCGCGCGGCGCAGCGTCTCGGGCGGCGTCGGCGCGAGGTCGGTCATCTTGTAGTCGGGATGGAACGCGCTGAAGTGGAGCGGCACGTCGGGGCCAAGCTCGCTCGCGACCCACGCGGCGAGCTCGTGGAGCTCCTGATCGGAGTCGTTGAGCCCGGGGATCACGAGCGTCGTGATCTCGGTCCACACGCTCGTCTCGCGGACGAGGTACTTCAGCGTCTCCTTGACCGGCTCGAGGTGCGCGGCGCACGTCTTCCAGTAGAAGTCGTCGGTGAATGCCTTGAGGTCGACGTTCGCGGCGTCGATCTTCGCGTACAGCTCGGTGCGCGGCTCGGCGTGGATGTAGCCCGCGGTCACCGCGACGGTGTGGATCCCGAGCGCGTGGCACGCGTCGGCGGTGTCCATCGCGTACTCCGCGAAGATCGTCGGATCGTTGTAGGTGAACGCGACCGAGGCGGCGCCGGCCTGCTTCGCCGCGCGCGCGATCGCCTCGGGCGTCGCCTGATCGACGAGGCGATCCATCTCGCGCGCCTTCGAGATGTCCCAGTTCTGGCAGAACTTGCACGCGAGGTTGCAGCCCGCGGTGCCGAACGACAGCACGCTCGAGCCGGGATAGAAGTGGTGGAGCGGCTTCTTCTCGATCGGATCGATGCAGAACCCGCTCGACCGGCCGTAGGTGGTGAGCGCCATGCGATCGCCCTGCCGCTCGCGCACGAAGCACATGCCGCGCTGGCCGTCGTGCAGCTTGCAGTCGCGCGGGCACAGATCGCACTGCAGGCGACCATCCTCCAGGAGGTGGAACCACTTCGTTTCGGTCATCGAGCTCTCGCGGGCGCCGGATCGACGTAGCGGTCCGTCGTGTAGCGCCACAGCTGCACGTTGGGGCTCCAGAAGCCGCGTGGCAAGCCCGCCTTGTGCTTCAGCGCGCCGATGAACTGCGCGACATCGGGAAGGTGCTCCCACATCACGGGGAGCAGCGTGGCGCGCCGGCCGCTGGCGACGAGCAGGATCCCGTCGACGCCGACGCGGATCGCGGCGAGCGCGCTCGCCTCGTCGGTGAACGCGATCGGCTCGAGCGGCGACAGCAGAGAAATCTCGAGATCGAGGTCGTCGACCTGGGCGAGCGAAAGATCTGCGGCGCGCGGATCGTGCAGCGCCGCGGACACGACGTGCGACGCGACGTCGTCGGCGATGCTGCGCGCGGCGTTCAGGCTGCCGATGCAGCCCTGCAGCTCGCCGTCGGCGTGCCAGCGCAGCGTCACGAACGTCGCCGCGGGCTCGCTCGCCCACTCCGCCTCGAGGCGGAGCGCGCGCGGGCCGCCTAGCCGTTCGCGCAGGTACGCGCGCGCCCACGACGCGAGGGCCGGACCGCGCGCCTTCACGCGGCCTCTTCTTCGTACAGCGCGAACGCGCCGTAGCCGACGACCTCGTCGCGCGGCCCGGCGGTGTCGCCCGAGCTGCGGAGATCGACGAGCTCGACGCGCAGGTGCTTGTCGCGCGCGAGCCACATCAGGCCGCCGATGCCGACCGCGCCGCACGCCTCCTCGCCGGCGACCTCGAGCTCGCGCGCGCAGATCCGCGCGGCGGTCACGGTGTCGCGCTCGCGGCCCTCGGCATACGGCAGGTAATGCGACAGGTCCGAGCTGATCACGATCAGCGTCTCGGGCCCGCCGTAGAGCCGCGCGAGCAGCGCGCCGACCTCGTCGGGCGGCGTGCCCGATCCGATCAGCGGCACGATCCTCGCGCGCGGCAGCAGGCGCTGGATGAACGGCAGCTCGACCTCGAGCGAGTGCTCGCGCGCGTGCGCGGCCGCGTGCTCGGGGATCCCGGCGAGCGCCGCGCGATCGACCTCGATCTCGCCGAGCGGGGTCGCGAGCCGCGCGGCACCGGGCGACACCAGCTGCGCGCAGTACACGCGGTGCGCCGGCCCGATCAGCACGACGCGCGTGATCCGGTCGGCATGCGGCGCGACCCGCGCGAACGCGCTCGCCGCGATCGGCCCGGAGTAGACGTAGCCGGCGTGCGGCACGATCAGCGCCTTCGGGCACGGCCCCGGTTTCGCGGGCGCCTGCGCGATCAGGCGATCGATCGTGGCGGCGAGCTCGTCTCGCTTGCCGGGATAGAACGTGCCCGCGACGGCGGCAGGTCGGAGGTCCTGCATGCGAGCACCTTAGCCGATCTGGCCGCGCGTGCCGCCCGCGAGCTTGCCGCGATGGCACGGACCGATCGGGCGCGCGCGTGCGAACGCGGACTTGGCCGCTGGCCCGCGGCTTGGAATCGCCAGCGAGCATGCGCCTGCGGATCGTCCTGATCGCCGCCTTGCTGCCTCGCCTCGCGATCGCCGACACGTCGGCCGTCGAGACGCCGCCGTCGCCGCCATCGGCCGAGGACTCCACGGTGTTCTCGTGCGACCGCAAGGTCAGCGACGTCACCGTGTCGTTCAAGCCGGAGATGGAGGTCAAGGAGCTGATCACGTGGGCGATGGGCTTCACGTGCAACAGGTTCCTCTACGAGCCGCGCTACGTCGCGAACCGCCACGTCACCGTGATGGCGCCCGGGAAGATGAACGCGGCCGAGGCATACCAGCTGTTCCTCGCGTCGCTGGCGACCGCCGGGCTCGCGGTCGTCCGCAAGGGCCACGCGTGGGCGATCGTCGAGAGCCAGGCCGCGAAGAGGGAGGCGATCCCGTTCGTCCAGCACCCCGACGACACCGATCAGGTCGTGCGGTTCGTGCTGCGCCCGACGTACGCGAAGCCCGAGACGCTCGCGAGCGCGTTCGAGTCGCTCAAGTCCGACGCCGGCGACATCAAGCAGGTGGGCTCGCTGCTCGTGATCACCGACTACGGCGCGCACGTCCGCGACATGGTGTCGCTCGCGAAGCAGATCGACGTGCCGGGCGGCAGCGACGGCATCTTCACGATCCCGGTGCTGCACGCCGACGCGACGAAGCTGCAGACGAAGCTGCAGGACATCCTCGGGATCACGACCAGCGGACCGAGCCCGAGCCCGAGCCCGAGCACGGGCACGAGCAAGGCCGAACAGCCGACGAGGCTGCTCGTCGACGAGCGCACGAACACGCTGATCGTCGCCGGCTCGGCCGCCAGCTACGAGCGCGTGCGCGCGCTCGTCGATCGCCTCGACATCGCGCTCGACATCGAGGGCGGCGCATCGATCCACGTCTACCAGCTCGGCAACGCGATCGCCGAGGAGGTCGCGAAGACGCTCAACGACGCGATCCAGCGCCAGCAGACCGGCGCGGCGCAGCAGAAGTCGCCCCCGCCGGGCTCGGTCGACACGCTCTCGCTCGAGGGCCAGGTCCACGTGATCGCCGATCCGAAGACGAACAAGCTGATCGTGACGTCGAGCGGCCGCGACTTCCTCGCGATCAAGGACGTCATCCAGCAGCTCGACGAGCCGCGCCGCCAGGTGTTCATCGAGACCGTGATCCTCGACGTCCAGACCTCCGACGGCCTCGACATCGGCACGAGCTCGCACGGCGCGCTGCCGACGAGCAACGGCAACGCGGTGCTGATCGGCGGCGTGCAGGCCGGCGGCGTCAACACGCTCGATCTCAAGGACACGCTGGCCTCGGCGAGCGGGCTCGTGTCGGGCATCGTCGGCTCGCAGCTGACGTCGTCGACGAGCCTGCTCGGCACGAGCATCCCGTCGTACGCGGTGCTGTTCCAGGCCCTCGCGAGCCAGTCGAACACCAACGGCGTGTCGACACCGAGCATCATCGCGCTCGACAACGAGACCGCGAAGTTCCACGTCGGCCAGAACGTCCCGTACAAGAAGGGCGTCGTGCCGATCTCGGCAGCGAACCCGCTCACCGGCACCACGACGAACATCGACCGCCAGGACCTCAACTTCGAGCTCGACATCAAGCCGCACATCTCGGCGAACGACAACGTGCTGCTCGAGATCACGAACGACGCCAAGGAGTACGGCTCGAGCGACGCCGAGCTCGGCCCGTCGTGGAACACGCGCGGCTTCGAGACGCGGGTCGTCGTCCACGACCAGCAGACGATCGTGCTGACCGGCATGACGCAGGAGCGCGAGACGCTGACGTCGAGCAAGGTGCCGCTGCTCGGCGACCTGCCGCTGCTCGGTTACTTCTTCAAGTACCAGTCGCGCACGAAGAAGAAGTCGAACGTGCTGATCCTGCTGACGCCGTACATCATCAAGGACCAGCTCGACCTCCAGCAGATCCAGGAGCGCAAGTCGCGCGAGCACCAGGAGTTCGTCGCGTCGTTCCGCGCGCTCGACCACATGAAGTACATCCCGAGCGTCGACTACCGCCGCAAGCGCGGCGTCGTCGAGGAGATCAACCGCGCCGTGCAGACGGTCGACGACGAGATCGCCGCGCGCGCGCAGCTCAGGTTGCCGGCGCGCGTCGAGGCGGGGCCGGTGCAGTAGACTGCCGCGCGTGAACGAAGCTGTAGACCGTCACGCCCGCAAGGTCGCGCGGATCGCGGCCGCGCTGCGCGCGCACGACCGCTCGCGTCCGCTTTCGCTGCGCAAGAAGGGCGTGTCGCACCAGGTGCCGAAGGCGAAGGACCTGCGCCACAAGGACGACAAGCTCGACATCTCGGATCTCGACGAGATCCTCGCGATCGATCCGGTCGCGCGCACCTGCACCGCCGAGGCCGGCGTGACGTTCGTCGACCTCGTCGCGGCGACGCTCGCGCACGGCCTGGTGCCGATCGTCGTGCCGGAGCTCAAGACGATCACGATCGGCGGCGCGGTCGCCGGCTGCTCGATCGAGTCGATGTCGTTCGTGCACGGCGGCTTTCACGACACCTGCCTCGAGTACGAGGTGATCGCGGCGACCGGCGACGTGCTCGTGTGCCGCCCCGACAACGAGCACGCGCTCGTGTTCCAGATGATCCACGGCACGTTCGGCACGCTCGGCATCCTCGCCAGATTGACGTTCAAGCTCGTGCCGGCGAAGCGCTACGTCCACCTCGTCCACGAGCGCTACACGACGATCGCCGACTACCAGGCCGCGATCGCGCGCCACGCGAAAGACCGCGACCTCGACTTCATGGACGGCATCATCCACTCGCCGTCACTGTACGTGCTGTGCTGCGGGCGGTTCGTCGACGAAGCGCCGTACACGAGCCGCTACGACTGGCTCGCCGTCTACTTCCAGTCGACCGCGAAGCGCCGCGAGGATTACCTCACCACGCCTGACTACTTCTTTCGCTACGACCGCGGCGTCACGAACGTGCGGCCGAGGTCGTTCGTCGGCCGCCTGCTGTTCGGCAAGCTGCTCAATTCGACGCAGTGGCTGTGGCTCGGCGACAAGCTGCACTGGCTGCTTCGCGACGAGAAGCCGACCGTGACGCTCGACGTGTTCGTGCCCGCCTCGAAGGTGCCCGCGTTCCTCGAGTGGCACACGCGCGAGCTCGGCCACTACCCGCTGTGGTGCGTGCCGTACCGCCGCGTGCGCGACTACGAGTGGCTCGCCGACGAGTTCTGGGCCGCGCTTCCGGACGACATGTTCTACGACCTCGCGATCTACGGGATGCGCCAGAAGGGCCCTCGCAACGCCCACCGCATGGTCGAGGACAAGCTGCGCGAGCTCGGCGGCATCAAGACGCTGATCGCGCACAACTACTACCCGGAAGCCGAGTTCTGGTCGATCTGGAACAAGCGCAACTACGACGCCGTGAAGCGGCTCGTCGATCCGAACAACCTGCTGCGCGACCTGTACACGAAGACGTGCAAGACGGTGATGGGCAAGGCCTAGAAGTCCCACTTGCGCAGGTAGTGATCGTTGTACCCGTGCGGGTGCTTGATCAGGTAGTCCTGGTGGTAATCCTCGGCGCGCACGAACGTCGTCGCCGGCTCGATGCGCGTGACGATCGGGAACAAGCCCCACTTGCCGCTCTGCTGGACGCGCGCCTTCACGGCCTGCGCGATCTTCTGCTGCTCCGGCGTGGTCGTGAAGATCTCCGAGCGGTACTGCGTGCCGACGTCGTTGTTCTGGTGATCGAGCTGCGTCGGATCGTGGCCACGGAAGTACCAGTGCAGCAGCAGGTCCTCGTACGAGATCCGCGACGGATCGAAGACGATGCGCACCGCCTCGGCGTGGCCGGTCTTGCCGGTCTCGACATCCTGGTACTTCACGGTCGTCGACTTGCCGCCGGCGTAGCCGACCTCGATCGAGACGATGCCCGGCGCCTGGCGCATGACGTTCTCCATGCCCCAGAAGCAGCCGCCGGCGAGGATGGCGGTCTCGCGCCGCGGCGAATCGGCCTGCGCGGTGGTGGCGAGCGCGAGCAACGTGGTGACGAGCAAGGTTCGCTTCATGCCCTTACTACGAGCGAGCCGGCCCCGTGGTTACATGCGGCATGCCCGTCGTCAAACACCGCGTGACCAGCCAGGTTCTCGCCGGCAACCCGCTGGACGACCCGACCGCGCGCGACCTCTACGTCTACGTCCCGCCCGGCTACGACGAGGCGAAGCGCTACCCCACGCTGCTCGCGATCGCGGGCTACACCGGCACCGGCGGCAGCCACTTCAACACCGACCTGCTGATCGAGCCGCTCGATCGGCGGCTCGATCGCCTGATCGCCGCCGGCCAGTGCCCGCCGGTGATCGTCGCCGCGCCCGACTGCTTCACGCGCGTCGGCGGCAACCAGTACATCAACAGTCCGGGCACCGGACGGTACGAGGATCACCTCGTCGACGAGATCGTGCCGTTCGTCGACGCGCACTACCGCACGCTGCCGCGCGGCGCGTGGGGCGTGTTCGGCAAGAGCTCGGGCGGCTACGGCTCGATCTCGCTCGGCATGCGCCGCGCCGACGTGTTCTGCGCGATCGCCGATCACTCCGGCGACGCCTGCTTCGAGCTCTGCTACATCCCCGACTTCTGCGGCGCGCTCGACGCCTTCCGCGAGGCGGGCGGCCCCGACGCGTGGCTCGCGCGCTACTGGGCGCAGCCGAACCGCCGCGCCGCCAAGCACATGAAGCCGCTCAACATCCTCGGCATGCGCACGCACTACACGCCCGACGCGTGGCCGTTCGACCTCGACACCGGGGAGTTTCGCCCCGCGATCTGGGAGCGCTGGCGCGCGTTCGATCCGGTGAACATGGTCGAGGCGCACCTCGCCAACTTGCAGCAGCTCGCCGCGATCTACGTCGACTGCGGCACGCGCGACGAGTTCGCGTTGCACTGGGGCGCCCGCGCGCTCGTCGGCAAGCTGCGCGGCCACGGCCTCGCGGTGCGTCACGAGGAGTTCGACGACGGTCACATGAACATTCCTTACCGTTACGACGAGAGCGTCCCGTTTCTGGCCGACGCGATCGTCCGGCGCGCGAAGTGAAGGCGCGTGCGCATCGGTCGGTGATCGGGTGTTGGCCAACGCCGGGACGCATCTGGGGCACCATGCCGTACATGCACCCACGTCATCTCCTCGCTGCTGCGCTGCTGACCGCCTGCGGAGGCGGCTCCGACGCGCCGAAGCCCGACGCTCCACCCGACGCGTACGTGTTCGCGGAGGCGCCGCACCCGAGCGTGCCGCAGCTCGTCAAGATGACGGGAGACGTGCTCGCGACCCCGAAGATCGTGCCGATCTTCTTCGCGAACGACGGCGCGACGCAGACGCAGATCGAGACGTTCGTGCACCAGCTGGCCGGCTCCGCGTACTGGACGACGACGACCACCGAGTACGGCGTCGGTGCGCTGGCGGTCGAGCCGACGATCCTCACGACCGACGCGCCGCCGACGAGCGACACCGCGCTCGACACCTGGCTCAAGGGCCACTTCAACGGCATGAACGGCTGGCCGGCGGCGCCCGATCCGCAGGCGATCTACTCGGTGTTCCTGCCGGCCGGCACCACGTTCACGACGCAGTTCGGCGCCGCCTGCCAGGCGTTCGGCGCGTACCACGACGAGGCGACGACCGCGACGAACCAGCCGGTCGTCTACGCACTGATGCCGCGCTGCGACGGCGGCAGCGCGCAGGGCACGCTCGACGAGCTGACGCTGTCGGCCTCGCACGAGTGGATCGAGGCGGCGACCGATCCGCGCGTCGAGACCGCGCCCGCGTTCGGCAACATGGACGACGATCACTACGTGTGGGCGTACGTGCCCGGCGCCGAGACCGGCGACCTGTGCGAGTACGTCGACGCGGCGAACCACTACAAGGTCGGCGACTTCGCGGTGCAGCGCACGTGGTCGAACGCGGCGGCGATGGCGGGCCACGATCCGTGCGTGCCCGCGCCAGATCCGGCGGCGACGCCGTACTTCGGCATCGCGCCGGTGCTCGACGCGTCGGTGCCGATCCCGAACATCTACACGAGCACCAACCTGATGACGAAGGGCATCCAGATCGCGCAGGGCTCGGGCCACGTGATCGAGATCGATCTGTTCTCCGACGCGCAGACCGCCGACTGGAACGTCGAGGCGGTCGACATCGCGTCGGCGTTCGGCGGCACCGCGGAGCTCGGCCTGCAGCTCGACAAGAAGACCGGCACGAACGGCGACAAGCTCCAGCTGACGATCACGCACATCAAGGACGGCACCGACATGCCCGGCAGCGTGTTCCTGCTCGAGTCCAAGGACGCGAGCGGCAGCGTCGCGCAGTGGTGGGGCTTCGTCGCTAACTGACGAGCACCGCGGCCGCGATCAGCAGCGTCACGACCACCGCGAACGCGATCGCGACGCGGCGGACGAGCCGCTGGTGGCGGAGCTCGAGCGTCGTGTCGAACGGCGCCGGCGCGATGCCCGGCTCGGAGCCGCGCGCCTCGAAACCCGCCGCCGGCAGCCGCGGCAGCGGCAGCTGCGGCTGCGGCAGCGGGTACGGCACGACGCGCGTGATCTCGCGATCCGCGGGATCGCCGGCGAGCCGATCGAGCGCCGCGGCGAGCTCGTCGACGCTGGCGAACCGCTGCTGCGGCTCGCGCTCGAGACAGCGCATGACGACCGCCTCGAGCTCGTCGGGGACCGCGCGCCGGCAGGACAGCGGCGGCGGCGTCTTCGTGAGCAGCGCGGTCAGCATGCTCGCCGGGCCCTTCTCGTCGGGGAACGGGCGCACGCCGGCGATCAGCTCGTACATGACGACGCCGAGCGTGTAGAGGTCGCTCGCCGGGCCGCACGGGCCGCCGATGATCTGCTCGGGCGACATGTAGTCGAACGTGCCGATCATCTGGCCCTGGCGCGTCACCTCGATGCTCGCGAGCGCGCTGCCCTCGTGCAGCTTCGCGATGCCGAAGTCGATCACCTTCACGAACCCGCCCTGCTCGAGATAGATGTTCGATGGCTTGAGATCGCGGTGGACGATGCCGAGCGCGTGCGCCTCGGCGAGCGAGCTGCACACCTCGCGCGCGATCGTGACCACCTCGGGCCACGGCAGCGCGCCGCGCGCGGTGAACCGGTCGTGCAGGTTCTCGCCGCGCAGCAGCTCCATCGCGATGTAGAGCAGGCCGTCGACCTCGCCGATGTCGTACGCGGCGACGGTGTGCGGATCGCGCAGCCGCGCCAGCACCGCGCCCTCGCGGCGGAACCGCGCGACGACGTCGGGGTCGCGGGTCAGCTCGGCGTGCAGCACCTTGACGGCGACGTCGGCGCCGCTCGGCAGGTGCGTCGCGCGATAGACGATGCCGAACCCGCCTTCGGCGAGCTTGTCCTCGATGCGATAGCGACCGTCGAGCACGACGCCGAGCAGCCGGCCGCCGCGATCGACGACGGTCGCCTCCGCCGCATCTGCCTCGTATTCGATCACCGTCCTTTCAACGCATGTCGCGCGCTCACGTATTCACGCGGCGATCTGCGTGGCGGTGTGCGCACTTCGCGCAGGGAAGGCCGCGGCGCGTCGTGGCGTATCGTGAGGCGCTTTACAGCTGCGTGCTCGGCAGATCGCCGATCGCGCGCGCGAGCGCGACCATCTTCAGGTAGTAGTCGTAGCGCGCGACGAGTGCGGCGAGCCGCGCCCTCGCGACGTCGGTCTCGGCGTCGAGCACGTCGGTGGTCGTCGCCGCGCCCGCATCGAAGCGCACCTTCTGCAGCCGGTACGCCTCCTCGGCCGCCTGCTGCTGGGTCGCGGCCGCGGCGAGGCTGTCGAACGCGGTCTTCGCGTCGAGCCAGCGCTTGCGGACGTCGAGCTTGACGACCTCGACGAGCGCCTCCGACTCGATCTCCGCCTTCGACTGCGCCGCCTCGGCCTCGCGCACGGCCTGGTGCGTCGCGCCCCAGTCCCACACGTTCCACGACAGCCGCAGCCCGAGGAACTCCTGGTTGGACGGCTGGAACGGCTGCACGCCGGTCGCGTGATCCCACTCGCCGATCGCGCGGATGTCGGGCAGGTACTGCTCGCGCCTGGACACGCGCGTCGCGTTCGCGGCGGCGAGGCGCTCGTGCGCCGCGCGTAGCTCGGGCCGCGCCTGCAGCGCGCGCTGCTGCGCCTGCTCGAGCGTCATCACCAGACGCGGCGCATCGGGCGGCAGGTCGTCCGCGATCTCGATCGGCGTGCCGTCGCGCAGGCCCATCTGCAGCGTCAAGCCCGCGACCGCCTCCTGGCTCTGCGTGTCGGCGTGCAGCGCGGCCTGCTCGGCGGCCGCCTTGGCGGAGCGGAAGCGCAGCACGTCGATGTCGGTGTAGGTCTCGGCCTGGCGCAGCTGGATCGCGCGCTGCAGCCCGCTGTCGATGTCGGCGACCGAGCGATGCGCGACGTCGGCCGACGCGCGCGCCTCGAGCGCGTGGATGTACGCGTCCGCGGTCTTGTACGCGACGTCGAGCCGCGTCTTGTCGTACTCCTGCCGCGAAGCGTTCGTCTCGTGCTCGGCGGCGCCGACGAGCTCGGACAGGTACGCGAGGCCGGTGAGCGGCTGCGACACGACCACGTTCGTGAACGTGGTCTCGCGCTCGTACAGCGTGAACAGCGCGCCGCCGAAGTCCAGCTGATACGGCTTGGTGTAGAAGTTGCCCGCGAAATCGACGCGCACGCTCGGCAGGCGGTGCGCCTTCGCGCCGGACGTGCGCGCGGTGGCGCCCTCGACCGTGCGCTCCGCGAGCACGATCTCGGGGTTGCGGCCGAGCGCGAGCTCGATCGCGCCGCGAAGCGTGAGCTTTTGCGGCGCGACTTCGGCGTGCGCGGTGGCGACGAGCGCGAGGACGAGTGCGAGCTTCTTCATGGCTGGAGGTGCACCTTGACCTCGACCGACAACCCCGCGTGCAGCTGGCTCGTGTTCTCGCCCGGGTTCCACACGATCTTCACCGGCACGCGCTGCACGACCTTGACGAAGTTACCGGTCGCATTGTCGGGCGGCATCATCGAGAACCGCGCGCCGGTGCCGGCCGACAGGCTCTCGACCTTGCCGTGGAACGTCTTGCCGCCGAGCGCATCGACCGAGACGTCGACGGGATCGCCGGGCGCGATGCGGTCGATCTGGGTCTCCTTGAAGTTCGCGACGACGTAGGTCGTCGTCGGCACGATCATCAGCAGCGTCGTGCCCATCTGCACCATCTGGCCTTCGTGGACGGCGAGCTTCGACACGAACCCGGCGACCGGCGCGGTGATCTTCGTGTAGCCGAGCTGCAGCTTCGCGAGATCGAGCGCCGCCTGCGCCGCCTGCTCGCGAGCGTGCGCGAGCTTCGCGGCCGCCGTCGCGCTCGCGATCTGGCGCGCGACGGGCGTCGACTGCTCGACGTGGCCCGCGGCCTCGGCGACGCGCGACTCCGCCTGCGCCCGCTGGTCGCGCGCGGCGGCGAGGTTGGCCTGCGCGAGGTCGACCGCGGAGTGCGCGGCGTCGCGCGCGACCTGCGCGCCCTCGAGGGCCTGGCCGCTGACCGCGCCCTGATCGTGCAGCGTCTTGGCGCGGTTGAAGTCGTCGTCGGCCTTCTTCTGCTCGGCCTGCGCGCGCGCGAGCGCGGCCTGCGCCGCCTGTACCTGCGCGGCCGCCGATCGCACCGACGCGCCGGTGCCCTGCAGCATCGCCTTGGCCGACGACAGCGCGCCGCCCGACGTCGACTTGACGATGTCGACCTGCGCGTCGGCCGCCTCGGCTTGCGCCTGCGCTGCCTCGAGATCGGCCTGCGCGGCCGCGACCTTCGCGGTGTAGTCCGCCGGATCGATCTCGGCGAGCACCTGGCCGGCCTCGACCTTCTGGTTGTCCGCGACGCGCATGTGGAGGATCACGCCGCTGACGCGCGCCGCGATCGGCACGACATCGGCGTCGACCTGCGCGTCGTCGGTCGTGACCTCGTCGCGTGTCAGGTAGCCGTGGATGAAGTAGACCGCGAGCGCGGCGATCGCGAGCCCGGCGAGCAGCATGTACGCGCGCATCGCCTTGGCCTTGCGGCTCTTCGGCGCGACGACCCGTGCGTGCGGGGCGTCGGTGGCGGGTGTGGCGGCGGAAGGTGTCGCAGGTGAGGATGCTGGTTCGGCCATAGTTCACTCCACGGGCATCTCGACGTGTACCGGCGCGGTGGTGCGCGGCACGCGGATCAGGAACAGCAGTGGCAGGACCGCGAGGAACAGCAGGCCCTGGAACAGGAACACGCGATCGAACGACAGCACGGTCGCCTGCGCGAACGAGTCGCGGCCGATCACCATGCCGACGAGGCGCGCGGCGATCGTCGGATCGACGCCGTGGCCGATCGCCGCCCGCGTCAGCTGCTGGAACTGCGACACCACCTCGGGGCGCAGCGTCGTGAGGTGTGCCGACAGCGCGCCGTGCGCCTCGATCGCGTAGTTCGTGAACAGCGTCGCGAAGATCGTGAGCCCGATCGAGCCGCCGACCTGGCGCACGAACGAGTTGAGGCCGGCGGCGTCGGCCATCAGGTGGCGCTCGGTCTTGCTGAGCGCGGCGGTGGTCAGCGGCACGAACAGGCAGGCGAACGCCGCGCCGGTGACCACGAGCGGGAAGATCATCTGGGTCGCGGACGTCTCGAGCGTGATGTGCGACAGCTGCCACGAGCCGACCGAGAACAGGATGATGCCGAAGGCGACGATGAACGCCGGCTGCACGCGGTTGTACATGCGGCCGACGAGCGGCGACATCGCCATCATCGCGAGCGTGCGCGGCATCAGCACGATGCCCGACATCGTCGCGGTGTAGTGCAGGCTCTCCTGGCAGAACACCGGCAGCAGGAACATGCTGCCCATCAGCATCCCGAACATCACGAACGCCACGAACGTCGCCGACGAGAACGTCGCCTCCTTGAACAGGCGCAGGTTGACGACCGGCGCGGTCGCGGTGAGCTCGCGGATCACGAACGCGACGAGCGCGACCACCGTGACGAACGCGGCGATCCGGATCTCGAGCGAATCGAACCAGTCGTCCTGCGGACCTTCCTCGAACAGGTACTGCAGCGCGCCGACGCCGACGACCATCAGCACGATGCCGGCGATGTCGAGGTTCTTGCGCGCGATCTCGGCGCGCACGCGGTTCGCCGCGCGCACGTCGTCGGGCTCGTGGACGTTCTGCAGCGTCATCAGGATGCCGATCAGGCCGACCGGCAGGTTGATGTAGAAGATCCACGGCCACGAGTAGTTGTCGGTGATCCAGCCGCCGAGCACCGGGCCGACGGCCGGGCCGATCATGACGACCATCGCGAACATCGCCATCGCCATGCCCTGCTCGTGCGCCGGGAACGTCTGGCGCAGGATCGCCTGCTGCGTCGGCTGTAGCGCGCCGCCGCCGAAACCCTGGAGGATCCGATAGAACACCAGGACCGGCAGCGAGCGCGCGGTGCCGCACAGCGCCGAGCCGGCGACGAACACCACCATCGACGTCAGGTACACGCGCTTCTGGCCGAAGAAGCCGCCGAGGAACCCGGTCAGCGGCATCACGAGCACC
>JBLMXA010000395.1:0-3067 GCA_050257515.1 Acidobacteriota bacterium
CGTGGCCCGGGCAATCGACGTGGGCGTAGTGCCGCTTGTCGCTCTCGTACTCGACGTGCGCCGTCGAGATCGTGATGCCGCGTGCCTTCTCCTCCGGCGCCTTGTCGATCTGATCGAACGCGGTGAACTTCGCCAGGCCCTTCGTCGACTGCACCTTCGTGATCGCGGCAGTCAGCGTCGTCTTGCCGTGATCGACGTGGCCGATCGTTCCGATGTTGACGTGGGGCTTGTTGCGAACAAATTTCTCTTTGGACACTTGGGTCTCTCCTGATCGTCCTGATTCGGCCTGTTACGCGCGGGCACGCGACATCAAGTCATCGCGAATCTGCTGCGGCACTTCTTCGTAGTGATCGAGCTCCATCGAGTACGTCGCGAGGCCTCGAGTTCGGGACCGAAGGTCGGTGGTGTACCCGAACATCGTTGCCATCGGGACAAAACAGGCGACGGCTTGTACACCAGGTCTTGCGGTAATTCCAGCGACTTTTCCGCGCCTGGCATGCAAATCGCCGAGGACATCTCCGACGGAGTCGTCGGGAGTCACGACCTCGAGCGACATGATCGGCTCGAGCAGGGTCGGCCCCGCCTTGTTGGCGGCCGCGACGAACGCCTTGCCGCCGGCGATCTTGTAGGCGTAATTGCTCGAATCTACAGGGTGATAGCTGCCGCCGACGACCTGGACGCGGAGGTCGGTCATCGGATAACCGACGAGCACGCCACGCTCGACCGCCTCGGTGACGCCCGCCTCGACGGCGCGCACGTACTCGCGCGGGATGTCCGCCTCGGGCGCGCGGTTCTCGTAGACATACCCGCCCCCGCGATCGGTCGGCTCGACCACGAGCCGGACGTGGCCATAGGAGCCCTTGGGCCCCTCGGCGCGGACGAACTTGTTCTCGGCCTCGGCGCGGTGGCTGATCGTCTCGCGGAACGCGACCTGCGGCTGGCCGACGCGCGCGCGCACGCCGAACTCGCGGCGCAGGCGGTCGACGATGATGTCGAGGTGGAGCTCGCCCATCCCGTTGATCACGATCTGGCCGGAGTCGGCGTCGGTCTTGACGCGGAACGACGGATCCTCGATCGCGAGCCGCTCGAGCGCGGCGAGCAGCTTGGCGTGATCGTCCTCGGTCTCGGGCTCGACGGCGACGCCCATCACCGGGTTCGGCGCGACGATCGGATCGAGCAGGATCGGCGCGCGCGGATCGCACAGCGTGTCGCCGGTCGACAGCTTGCCGCCCGCCGACGACACGATCGCGCCGATCATGCCGGCCTCGATGAGGCGGATGTCCTCGCGGTAGTTCGCGTACATCCGCACGAGCCGGCCGACGTGCTCGAGGTGGCCCTTGGTCGCGTCGAGCACGGTGTCGCCGCTGCGCAGCGTGCCGGCATAGACGCGCACGAACGTGAGCTGGCTGCCGGCCTCGTCGAACTGGACCTTGAACGCGAGCGCGGCGAGCGGCTCGTCGTCGCCGATCGTGCGCGCGAGCGTCGGCGCGCCGGACGGATCGATCGGATCGCGGCCGCGCACGGTGCCGACGTCGGCCGGTGACGGCAGGTACTCGAGCACCGCGTCGAGCAGGTTGTGGATGCCCTGGTTTCTGAACGCGGCGCCGACGAGCGTCGGCACGCCGCGGCACGCGAGCGTCACGCGGCGCAGCGCCGCATGCAGCGTGCCGGAGGGCAGCTCGCGGCCCGAAACCCACGCCGCCATCAGCTCGTCGTCGAGCTCGGCGAGCGTCTCGATCATCTGCTCGCGCGCGCGGCTCGCGGCCTGGACGTGCGCGTGCGGGATCGGGCCGTCGGTGAACTTCGCGCCGAAGCTCGCGTCGTCCCACGTGCGCGCGCGCATCGCGATCAGATCGACGATGCTCGTGAAGTCGGCGCCGAGGCCGATCGGCATCTCGATCGCCACGGGCACGGCGCCGAGCCGCGCGCGCATCTGCTCGAGCACGCGCTCGGGATCGGAGCCGTCGCGATCGCACTTGTTGATGAAGGCGAGGCGCGGGATGCGATAGCGGTCGGCCTGCCGCCACACGGTCTCGCTCTGCGGCTCGACGCCCTCGACGCCCGAGAAGATCACGATCGCGCCGTCGAGCACGCGCAGCGAGCGCTCGACCTCGACGGTGAAGTCGACGTGTCCCGGCGTGTCGATCAGGTTGACGACGTGGCCCTTCCAGCCGAACGTCGTCGCCGCCGCGGTGATCGAGATCCCGCGCTCCTGCTCCTGCAGCATCCAGTCGGTGAACGCCGAGCCGTCGTCGACCTCGCCGATCCGCGACGTCACCCCGGTGTAGTAGAGGATGCGCTCGGTGGTGGTCGTCTTGCCCGCGTCGACGTGCGCGATGATCCCGATGTTGCGCAGGCGGTCGAGCGTGACCGCCCTGTCGATCGGATATTTGGCGACTCGGTGAGCCATAAACCCTGGTGGTTTGGGCCGGAGCCCACCTGCCAAAGCGGTATCTAGGAACTACCAGCGGTAGTGCGCGAAGGCCTTGTTGGCGTCGGCCATCTTGTGGACGTCCTCGCGCTTCTTGACCGCGTTGCCACGGTTCTGCGCGGCGTCGACGATCTCGTTCGCGAGGCGATCCATCATCGTCTTCTCGTTGCGATCGCGCGCGTACTCGACGAGCCAGCGCATGCCGAGCGCCAGCGAGCGGTCCGGGCGAACGTCGACGGGGACCTGGTACGTCGAGCCACCGACGCGGCGGCTCTTGACCTCGACGCGCGGGCGCACGTTCGCGAGCGCGCGGTCCCACACCTTCAGCGGGTCGTCCTTCGCGCGCTCGGCGACGAGATCCATCGCGCCGTAGACGATGCCCTCGGCGATCTGCTTCTCGCCGTCACGCATGACGACGTTGACGAACTTCGTGATGCGGCGGCGCAGGTCGGGGGGCGCGTCCGTGTACTTCGGATCGGGCAGGACCTTGCGCTTGGGAACTTCACCTTTACGCGGCATGACGATTCCTTACTTGGGCCGCTTCGCGCCGTACTTGCTGCGCGACTGCTTGCGGTTCTGCACGCCCGTCGTGTCGAGCGTGCCGCGGATGATGTGATAGCGAACGCCCGGCAGGTC
>JBLMXA010000396.1:0-7126 GCA_050257515.1 Acidobacteriota bacterium
GGAGGCAGCGGCTCGGCCTTCGCCGTGCCGGCCGCGAGCAGCACGGCGACGGCGAGAGCACGCATCTAGAATTTCGACGTGGTCGCGAGGAACGTCATCTTGTCGTTGGTCGCGCGCAGCCGGCGCGACAGCGTACGCACCCAGTTCCAGAGCAGCTCGTACGCGAGGTCGCGATCGACGAACAGCAGGTCCTCGAGGTCGCGGCGGTTGACGACGAACAGCCGGCACTTCTCGTGGCACATCGCGGTCGCCGAGCGCGGCGCGTCGTCGATCAGCGACATCTCGCCGAAGTAGTTGCCGGGGCGCAGCACCGCGAGCGCCTCCTCGCCCATGCCCGGCACGATGCGGCTGATGCGCACCGCGCCTTCGACGATCAGGTAGAACTTGTCGCCGGGGGCGCCCTCCGAGAAGATCGTCGCGCCCGAGCGGTACTGCTCCTCGACGCCGATGTCGACGACGCGGCGCAGGTGGCCCTGAGGCAGCCCCGAGAACAGGTCGATCTGCGCGAGGATCTCGAGCGTCGACTTGCCCTTGAGGTCCAGCTCGGCTGGCTTTGCCTCACCCTCCGACATGGCCGCAAGCGTCCCATATGCCTACCGAAAACGCAAAAAGGGCCCTACGGCCCTTTGCGGCGCCATCAAGGTTTGGCTTAGCCGACCTTGAGGACGAGCAGCAGCGCGATGATGAGCGCGTAGATGACGAGCGACTCGATCAGCGCGAGGCCGAGGATGAACGGGCCGTTGATCTGCTTCGCCGCGCCGGGGTTGCGCGCGATGCCCTCGAGCGCCGAGCCAGCCGCGCGGCCCTGACCGATGCCGCCGCCGAGTGCGGCGAGGCCGATGGCGAGGCCCGCGCCGAGCGCGAGATAGCCGTAGCTGCCCGCGAGGCCATGGAGCTTCACGGACGCGGCGTCCTCAGCTCCCTGCGCGAAGGCGGTGCCGCCAAAGAATCCGAAGACCATGACGAGCATGGCGAAGGTCGAGAACGTCGAGACGAGGATCTTGGTGCTGCGCTTCATGACTGAGGTCTCCTGCGGGGCGCCGGTTAGTTAGCGTGGTTTCGATGCGGCGTAAAGGGTGATCGGATTGCAAAAAATCAGTGGTCGTGGTGCTCGATCGCCATCGAGATGTAGACCATCGCGAGGGCCGTGAACACGAGGGCCTGGATCAGACAGATCAACAGGCCCAGGAGCATGAACGGCAGCGGCACCAGGATCGGCACCAGCGCGAAGAACGACATCACGACCTTGTGGTCGGCCATCATGTTGCCCATGAGGCGCACCGACAGCGACACCGGGCGCGCGATGTGGCTGATGAGCTCGATGGGGAGCATCAGCGGCGCGAGCCAGAGGCTCGGCCCGAGGAAGTGCTTGAAGTAGCTGATGCCGTGTTCCTTGACGCCGAGGTAGTGCGTCAGCAGGAACACCATCAGCGCGAGGCCCGTGTTGGTCTTCAGCGTGTCGTTCGACGACACGAAGCCCGGGACCAGGCCCATCATGTTGCCGAACAGGATGAACAGCCACAGCGCGCAGATCAGCGGGAAGAAGCGCGCGGCGTTGTGCTCGCCCATCGCGCCCTCGACCATGCCGTAGACGCTCTCGGCGATGTACTCGAAGAAGTTGCGCAGGTTCATCTTGCGCGGCGGCACGATGCCCTTGTCGGCGCCGCGGACGCCGCGGAAGAACGCGATCGAGCCCCAGATGCCGAACAGGACGGCGACGAGCGCGACGAGGCAGTGCGTGAGCGTCCAGCCCGACTCTCCGAACATCTGCCACTGCCACTTGCGGCCGAGCAGGTGCTCCGCGTGCGAGTTGAAGCTCTGCCACCAGGAGAAGCGGTTCAGGTAGTCGAACCAGGTTCCGTGCTCACCCATGGGTACTTTCGTCGCCTTCGTCGGGCTCGGGGTCGGGCGCGCTCTTGAGCGCGCTGTACAGCGAATCGATCACGATGGAGATGATGAACGTCGAGTAGCCGACGACGAACGCCAGCGGATCGATCGGAAGCAGCAGGATCGACAGCGCGACCGCGCCCATCAGCGCGATCATCTTGGGGAGCATGAGGAACGCCGCGTTGCCGCCGCGATCGCCGCGCGCGGCCTCCGCCGTCCACTTCGTGACCAGCTTGCGCAGCACGAAGAAGTTCGCGCAGGTCAGCGCGACGCCGACCGCGACGCCGAGCGCGACCGGCCTGGGCTGGGTGAGCGCGCCGACGAGCACGAGCACGCCGCCGAGCCCGTAGTTCAGCCGCTCGATGCGGCGGACGCTCGGCTTCATCGCCGCGCCTCCTCGTGCTCGCTCGCGTCGGCTTCGTCTTGCGCCGCCGCGTTCGCGCGCTGGACCGCGCGGAACACGCCGCGGAAGCCGGCGACGAGGCCGAGCACCAGGAACAGCAGCATCATCCACGGCGCGGAGTCGAGCTTGGTGTCCAGCCACCAGCCGAACCACAGGCCGAGCGCGACCGAGATGCCGAGCTCGAGGCCGATCGAGCTGGCCGACAGCGCGTGGTAGGCGCGCTTGGTGCGGCGCGCCGCGGGGTCCAGAGTGCCCGTGCTCACGGGGCTTCGATGAGGCTTCGCCATACCAGAACCCTGCGACATTTCGCCGCTATGGCTAGGTACGGGCTGCATCGGCGGGGGCCCTCGTACCACGCCGGTTTTCGAGCGTCAATCGAGGCAGATCTAAACGCCCGGTGAAGCGTTTTTCTTCCCATTCCCATGAACCGCATCACCTGGCTTCTCGGGATCGCACTGGCGGGGTGTGGCGCGATCGATGCCGCACCCTCGCAAGCCCCCGTGCCACTGGGGCCCGCGACCCAGCTGGACAAGGCGATCTCCACCTACTACGCGGGCGTCGATTCCCGGCGGACCTACATCCAGACGGACAAGCCGCTGTACCAGCCGGGCGAGACGATCTGGTTCCGCGCCGACGTGCGGTCGGCCAAGACCCTGACCGCACCCGGCGTGCCGACCGGCGTCACCATGCAGCTGGTGTCGCCGCGCGGCGCGGTCGTCGCGACCAAGCGCGTGCTCGCCCAGGCCGGCGTCGCGCGCAACGTCTTCGCGGTGCCCGCCTTGCTCGAGGGCGGCGAGTACACGCTGAAGCTCGTCGCCGACGCCGGCGCGAGCGACGAGAAGAAGATCATCGTCAACACGTACGAGGCGCCGCGCCTGATGAAGACGCTCGAGCTGACGCGCAAGGCGTACGGCGAGGGCGACGAGGTCGCCGCGGCGGTCGAGCTCAAGAAGCAGACCGGCGAGGCGCTCGCCGATCACGCGTTCACCGCGGTCGTCACGCTCGACGACGCCGAGGTGCAGCGGCTCTCGCTCAGGACCGATCACGACGGCAAGGCGCTCGTGAAGTTCGCGCTGCCCGCGCAGATCGCGCGCGGCGACGGCCTGCTCGCGGTGCTGGTCGAGGACGGCGGCGTCACCGAGTCGATCCAGAAGCGGATCCCGATCGTGATGAAGAAGCTGCAGCTCGCGGTGTTCCCCGAGGGCGGCGAGCTCGTCGATGGCGTGCCGGGCCGCGTGTACTTCATGGCCAAGTCGCTGATCGGCAAGCCGGCCGACATCGACGGCAACGTCGTCGACGATCAGGGCAAGATCGTCGCGAGCTTCTCGTCGATCCACGACGGCATGGGCCGCTTCGAGCTGACCCCCGACGCGAGCCGCCGCTACCACGTCGAGATCACGAAGCCCGCCGGGATCACGACGCGGGTCGACGTGCCGGCCGGAAAGCCCGACGGCTGCGTGCTGCGCTCCGTCGAGCAGGCGAGCAAGGACACGCTGCGGATCGCGGCGGTATGCAAGACGAGGCACCGGCTCGAGATCGAGGCGACGCTGCGCCACAAGCGGCTCGCCGGCGGCACGTTCAACGCCGCCGCGGGCAGGCCCGCGCTCGTCGAGCTGCCGATCCCGCGCACCGAGCAGGGCGCGGTGCGCGTGACGTTGTTCGCCGACTCCGCCGCGCCGCTCGCCGAGCGGCTCGTCTATCACGGCATGGGATCCGATCTGAAGGTGACGCTCGCCGCGGACAAGAAGACGTACGCGCCGCGCGACACGGTCAGGCTCCACGTCCACACGAGCGATCCGCACGGCCGCGCGGTCAAGGCGAACATCGCGGTCGCCGTCGTCGACGATGCCGTGCTGTCGTTCGCCGACGACAAGAGCGCGAAGATCCTCGCGCACGTCTACCTCGAGCCGGAGCTCGGCGCGACCGCCGCCGATCCGATCGAGGAGCCCAACTTCTACTTCTCCGACAAGCCCGAGGCCGCGGCAGCGATGGATGCGCTGCTCGCGACGCGCGGCTACCGCAAGTTCGAGTGGCAGGCCGTGCTGCCGCAGGGGAGCGTCAAATGAAGAAGGCCATCGTCTCCGTCCTCGCCAGCGCGATCGCGCTGCAGGCCGCGTTCGCCGCCGGCGGTCAGGGTGCCGTCGAGGGCACCATCGTCGACAGCGAGACCGGCAAGCTCGTGATCGCGAACGTCACCGTCGCGATCCAGTGCGGCAACGTGAGGAAGTCGACCAGCATCGACGGCACCGGCCACTTCAAGCTCGACGGCTTGCCCGAGGGCAGCTGCACGCTGACGACCGGCGGTGCGACCTACGCGGGCACGGCGGTCGGCGTCGCCGTCGCCGGCGGCGCGATCTCGACGATCGTCGTCAACGTCCAGACCAAGGCGTACCTCGAGAAGCTGCGCAAGCAGCAGGAGGCGCAGCGCGTGCAGTGGGAGCGCATGGAGAAGCGTCAGCGCGCCATGCGCCCGAGCCACGCGAAGCGCGCGATGAAGGAGATGGACTTCGGTGGCTTCGAGGGCGGCGTGGCCGCCGGTGCGCCGATGGCCGCGCCGATGCCGGCCGAGATGGAGCCGCCGCCGGCGAGGGCGCCGGCGCGGCCGATGCACCGTCCCGCCACCAAGCCCGCACCGGTCGCGCACGGCGCCGGCAGGGGAGGCGGTGGCGCCGGTCCGCGCGTCGCGATGGCGCCGCCGGTGATGCCGAGGCGGCCGGTCATGCTCGAGCAGAAGAACCTGCCGCTGCGCCGGCAGCAGCTGCGCAACCAGCTCGCCGGCAACAACGAGCAGATCAACGGCTGGGCGCCGGTGCGCGTGTTCCCGGTGCCGATGTACACGAAGGCGTACGACGGCCCGCGCGACGACTTCCGCGAGACGATCTACTGGAACGGCGAGGTCGAGACCGACGCGCACGGCGACGCGACCGTGACGTTCGCTGCCTCGGACGCGGTGACGAACTTCCGCGCGACCGCCGAGGGTTTCTCGGCGCAGGGCACGGCGGGCGGCGGCACGTCGACGTTCGCGTCAAAGCTGCCGCTCACGCTCGACGCGCACCTGCCGACCGAGGTCACCTCGGGCGACACGATCCAGCTGCCGGTGACGATCGCGAACGAGACCGACGAGGCGCTCGACGCCAAGCTCGCCACGAAGTTCGGCGCCGCGTTCCGGCTCGCGAAGAGCCCGGTCGACGGCACGATCCACCTCGCGCCGCACGCGAAGCAGAGCTACTTCTTCCCGCTCGACGTCGTCGCGACCGATGGCAGCGGCGACATCTCGCTCGATCTCGCGGCGCGCGGCCTGCACGATCAGATGACCAAGACGATCCGCGTCGTGCCGAAGGGCTTCCCGTTCGAGGCGTCGGCGTCGGGCACCGCGCACAACCACGAGACGTCGCACCACACGGTGACGCTCGCCGGCGCGATGCCGGGCACGATCCGCGCGACGGTCACGATGTACCCGTCGCCGGTCGCGGCGATGACGAAGGGCATGGAGGCGATGATCCGCGAGCCCGGCGGCTGCTTCGAGCAGACGTCGTCGTCGAACTACCCGAACGTGATGGTCCTCGCGTACATGGAGAAGAACGACGCCGCCGATCCGCAGCTCGTCGCGACCACGCGGAGCAAGCTCGAGCACGGCTACAAGATCCTCACCGGCTACGAGACGACGGAGAAGGGCTACGAGTGGTTCGGTCACACGCCGGGCCACGAGGCGCTCACCGCGTACGGCCTGATGGAGTTCGCCGACATGTCGAAGGTCTACGACGTCGACCACGCGATGGTCGAGCGCACCGCGGACTGGCTGATGAAGCGGCGCGACGGCCAGGGCGGCTTCATGCGCAGCAAGGAGGCGCTCGACTCGTTCGGCCGCGCGAGCGAGCAGACGACGACCGCGTACATCATGTGGGCGCTCGCCGAGGCGCACCGCACCGGCGGCATGACGAAGGAGCTCGAGGTCCAGCAGGCGCTGGCGCGCGAGACGAAGGATCCGTACCTGCTCGCGCTCGCCGCGAACACCGCGCTGCTCGCGAGGTCGAGCGAGGCGAGCTCGGCGGTGAAGCGGCTCGTCGCGATGCAGGGCAAGGATGGCGGCTGGACCGGCGCGAAGGAGACGATCACGATGTCGGGCGGCGAGGCGCTGCAGATCGAGACGACCGCGCTCGCGACGCTCGCGTTGATCAAGGCGTCGCCGAACAGCGAGTACGAGCCGCAGATCCGCAGCGCGGTCGACTGGCTCAACAGCAAGCGCGGCGGCTACGGCGCGTGGGGCAACACGCAGGCGACGATCCTCGGGCTCAAGGCGCTGACCGCGTACAGCGAGCACGCGAAGCAGATGCAGGCGAGCGGCACCGCGACCTTGTTCATCAACGGCAAGGACGCCGGCAAGATCACGTTCGACAAGGGCCGCCGCGAGGCGCTCGTGTGGAACAACCTCGGCGACAAGCTGCAGCCGGGCAAGAACACGATCGACGTCCGCCTCGACGGTCCGTCGTCGCTGCCGTACACGGTCGCGATCGAGTACCGGTCGAGCCAGCCGCAGAGCTCGCCGAAGGCGAAGATCGCGGTGACGACGCAGCTGCTCAAGACGTCGGCGAGGATGGGCGAGGGCGTGACCTTGCGCGCGCACGTCGAGAACACGACGAAGGACGGCGTGCCGATGACGCTCGCGCGCATCGGTCTGCCGGGCGGCACGGTGTTCCAGACCTGGCAGCTCAAGGAGCTGCGCGACAAGGGCCTCGTCGACTTCTACGAGACCCGCCCGCGCGAGGTGATCCTGTACTGGCGCGCGCTGCCGCCGGGCGCGAAGAAGGACGTCGATCTCAACCTGCTCGCGGCGGT
>JBLMXA010000397.1:0-9807 GCA_050257515.1 Acidobacteriota bacterium
CGTCGCTGAACCGGTCGTACTCGTACTCGTACTCGTGCTCGTACACGATCCGGGACGCAACCGGACAGCTGGGCGTCGATCACCCAGGCAACGTGGGTTTGCCTCCGAATCGCTCCTCGAACAGCCGAGCACGAGGACGAGTACGAGTGACGGGCATTGCGGCTTAGCCGGTGAGCCCGACGAGCTCGCGCGCGTCGGCGCAGTCGAGCTGCGCCTCGCGGTAGAGCGCGCGCGCGGCGGCCTCGAGGTGAGGGCGCCGCTCGCTCGCGGGCGCGGTGTAGGCCTCGCGCAGCGCGGCGCGTGCCGCTTCCGGCACGCCCTCGCTGTGCAAGAGCAGAGGAGCCACCGACAGACTGGTCATGACTCGAGGGTGGTGCCGCCACTGGCATTCGTCAAGGGACTTTCTTTTCGATAGTGGATGGCTATGCTGGTGGCATGACCAAGGTGGTCGACTGCCAGTGCCGGGCGTACCAGCTCGCGATCGAGGTGCTCGGCAGGCCGTGGAACGCGTTGATCCTCAGCGTGTTGCAGACCGGACCGCTGCGGTTCAGCGAGCTGTCGGCGGCGGCGCAGGGGCCCGGCGACAAGGTGCTGTCCGCCCGCCTCAAGGAGCTCGAGGCGGGCGGCCTCGTGCTGCGCAAGGTCGATCCCGGACCACCGGTGCGCGTCAGCTACGAGCTCACCGAGCAGGGCCGCGGCTTCGATGCCGTCGCGGCGGCGATCGAGAAGTGGGGCCGCTGCCTCGACGCGCGGCCACCGGCGCGGCGCGCGCGTAGCCGACTGCGCGGCTAGTGAGTGATGTAGTCGTGCAGGTCGTAGATCGTCTGCTGCTGGTCGCGGACGAGCCACGCCGTCAGATCGCCGCTCGACACGAGGCCGATCAGCCGCCCGCCGTCGACGACCGGCAGGTGCCGGCAGCGCCGGTGCGTGATCAGCGCCATCGCCTCGGCGATCGTCGTATCGGGGGCGATCGTCACGAGATCTCGCGTCATCACGCGCTCGACGAGCGTCGTCCGTGGATCGGCGAACACGGCGACGACGCGCATCAGCACGTCGCGCTCGGTGAAGATGCCGATCGGTACGTCGCGCTCGCACACGATCAGCGAGCCGATCCGGCGGTCGTTCATGCGTTGCACTGCGTCGAGCACGCTTGCCTTCGGCTCGATCGTCTCGATCCGATTGCCCTTCTTCGCGAGCACATGGCTGATGTGGTTCACGGCACCCTCCTGGCCATCGACGATCCGCGAGCAACTGGCGTGCCTCACCGTACGCCGAGGTCACCGCGAGCTACGGCGACCGAACGTGGCCACGGCGCACGGTGTGTCCGCGCGTCACGATCGCGGCGGGTAGAGGGGCGCGCGGACGCTGTCGCTCAAGCCGTCGGGCGGCGAGCCGCGCGGTGTCCTCCTGATCGGCGGCGAACAACGGGTGGACCTGGCGCTCGGCGTCGAGGGGCTGCCGTCCGCGGCGAGCCGGCGCGCGCGCACGTCCTCGTACGCGAGCAGCACGAGCGGCAGCCTGCGATCGAGCACCGGCGGGTCGTTGCCCGAGTCGCGCGCGCTCACGAACACGACGCCATGGCGATCGAGCGGCTCCAGCCACCTCCGCGGCCGCGTCGCGTCGGGCCACGGCGCGGCGAACACGGTCAGCGCGTAGCCGGCGGGCGGCGGCGGTGCGGCGGGCACGTAGACGTCGAACCGCTCCGTCGCGAGATCGATCGCCTGATCGGCGAACCGCTGGCCGCGTGCGGCGAGCCGCGCCGGTACGTCAGCGGCGACAGCACGCGCCGCGCGATCTCGGCGTTGCTCGCGAGCGGCGTGTAGCGTGTGAACGCGGCGGTCTCGCGGTGGCCGCCGGCCGTCGCGCACGCGGCGAGCACGAGCCAGGACGCGCGACGCATACCGAAGCCTACGTCACCCCTTGACGACGATCCTCGGCTCGAGCCGCGCCACCTGGCGCGCGAGCCAGGCGGGTGGCCTCACACGTCGACCACGGTCAGCGCACGGGCTGCATCGGTGAGGGCCGCGTCTCGCGTCGCGGCGCGGCCGAGCACGCCGACGTCCGCGTCGTGGGCGAAGTGTTCCCGCACGTTGTCGAGCCGGCAAGACGCGCGCCGCGCAACCAGTGCGCACTTCGCGAGGCACGTCGCTTGCTGCAGTTTCGGTCATCCACACGCCGAGGTGCGCCATGACGGAAGGCCAGGTCCTCGATTCCACGATCACCAGCGGCAAGCACTGGCTCCACGAGCTGATCGGCAAGCTCGAGCTTCCGGAGGAGGATGCCGGGCGCGCCCTGCATGCGCTGCGCGCCGGCCTCCACGCGATTCGCGACCGCCTGCCGGCGGCCGAGGTCGTCGATCTCGGCGCGCAGTTGCCGGTGCTGATCCGCGGCATCTACTACGAGGGCTGGCGGCTGACGAACGATCCGACGCGCATCCGCAACCGCGTCGAGATGCTCGATCGCGTCGAGCGCGAGCTGCACCCCGACAAGCGGTTCGAGCCGCTCGCGGTGCTGAGGGCGGTGATCGAGCTGGTGACCGAGCACGTGTCGCAGGGCGAGATCACCGACGTCATCTCGACGCTGCCGCGCTCGATCGCCGAGCTGTGGAGCCACGGAGCCTAGCCGTGCGCGCCGCCGCCTTGCTCGTGCTCGCCGCGGCCTGCGGGACCACCCCGCCGACGACGCAGACCGAATCGACCGAGTCGCTCGTGCAGAAGATCGTCGCCGCACGCGAGCGCATGCACTCGCGCTACACCGCGGTCGCCGCGATGCAGCGCGCGATCGGCATCGGCGATCTCGATCGCGCGCGCGCCGAGGCGATCCGCGTCGAGCTCGCCGACGAGCCCGACTTCCTGCCCGAGTGGCGGCCGTACCTCGACGCGATCCGCCGCGATGCCGGCCAGGTCGCCGCGAGCACCGACACGATGACCGCGGCAAGGACGATGGCGCAGCTCGGCCGCAGCTGCGCGCGCTGTCACGAGGCGACGCAGGCGAAGATCACGTTCCCGCGCGAGCGCATCCCGTCGGCGAACGAGATGGCGAGCCACCAGTGGGCGTCGGCGCGGATGTGGGAAGGGATCATCGCGTCCGCCGACGATCGCTGGCGCGTCGGTGCGCGCATGCTCGCGGGCGCCCGGCTCACGCCGTTCGCGGAGAGCGGCGAGCTCGGGATCGCCGACGACGCCGCGCGCGCGAAGCTGCTCGCGAGGCGCGCGATCCATCTCGGCGACCACGACCAGCGCGCGAACCTCTATGGCGAGCTGCTCGCGACGTGCGCGCACTGCCACGCGACGATCCGCGACCGCGTCCTGCACCCGCAGGCGGCGCAGCTCGAGCGCTAGTCGCCGGCGAGCGCGTGCAGGCCGACGACGATGACCGCGGTCGCGAACAGCGCGAAGATCGCGAGCAGCAGCATGGTCACGTGGGACTGCGAGAGGTCGTTCCTGCAGTGCTCGCCCCCGTGCGGGAAGGATTCGATCTCGATCGACATGGGGCCTCCTGCAGCGAGCAGCCTGCATCGTGCACGCCACCCCGGCGCGGCCGTCCGCGGCCCGCGCGTTCGCGCAATCGGCGCGCGATCCCTCGTGCGTCACGCAACCGGTGCCGCGGCACGCCGCGCGACGGCGCCGGCGCAGCCGATCCGGCAGCGACGGGATGTCGCGATACGTCGAGGCGATGCGGTGGGGCGGGCGGTACCTGCGCGACGACCGCGTGCGCCGGCTCGTCCGCCGAGTCACAGCGTCTTCTTCGGCTTGGCGCGCAGCGCCTCGAACTCGCGGCGCGCGGCCTCGTCGGCGTCCTCGCGCGACTCAGGTGCGGCGGGGGCCGGCGGTTGCTCGCCGAGCTCCTCGCCGAGCCGCACCTGCGCGTCGAGGTTCGCGGCGTGCTCGCGCACGTTGTCGAGCGCGATCTGCTCGGGCGTGCGCAGCACCGGATCGCCCGCGACCGAGGCCGCGATCCCGCGCGCCTCGAGCGTCTGCGCCTGGCCGCGGAGCCGCTCGAGCTCCTTCAGCTCGGCGAGCGCCGCCTGGTAGTCGGCGCGCGCGGCGGCGAGCTCGACGGTCAGCGCCTCGCGCCGGGGGTCGTCGGGCGCGAGCTTGCCGAGCTCGGCCTGGACGTCCTCGACGTGGACGAGGTGCCGCGCCGCGAGCTGCCGGTTGCGCCGCATCGCTTCCGCCACCGCTTCGATCGCATCGTCCGCCATGCCTGCAGGATACGTGATCGCTACGGCGCGTGCGCCGGGAGCCGGCGCGCGATGAAGTCGCTGATCCGGGTCGCCGCCGGCGGATCGAGGTTCGCGAGCACGACGATCGTGTAGCCGGAGTCGCAGATCTCGAGATCGCCGTTCATGCCGGGGGCGCCGCCGTTGTGGCCGACGCAGCGCACGCCGTCGCTCGTCGTGTCGCCGAAGCCGTAGGCGTACTTGCGGCCGGGGCCCATGTCGACCTTGCCGCGCGTGAGCAGCTCGGTGTGGTCGGCATCGAGCAGCACGTGGCCGGTGAGCGCGTTGCCGAACCGCAGCAGATCGCCGACCGTCGAGTAGCCGCCGCCCGCGGCCGTGCCGCGGTAGGGCAGGGTGTCGGTGTTCGGCTTCCACGGCTCGGTCGGCGCGCGCCGGGTGTAGCCGGTCGCGCGCGCCGGCACGGCGGCCTCCTCGGGCTCCGACGCGGTCGCCGTCATCCCCGCCGGCGCGTACACGAGCTCGTGCACGGCGTCGTAGTAGCTCTTGCCGGTCGCGCGCTCGAGCACGACCCCGAGCAGCACGAAGCCGTAGTTGCTGTAGTCCCAGCGCGCGCCCGGCTCGAACGCGAGGTCGCGCTTGCCGTAGAGCTTCACGTAGTCGTCGTGCGTGCGCAGCTCGAGGCGATGCGCGTCGAACTCGGGGCCGAAGATGTCGCCGGTGCCTCCGGTGTGCGTCAGCAGGTGGTGCAGCGTGACCTTCGACGCGACCGCCGCGTTCGGATAGTCGCGCACGACCTCGCCGAGCGGCTCGCGGACCGCGAGCTTGCCGGCCTGCACGAGCTGGAGCACCGCGGTCGCGGTGAACATCTTGTTCATCGAGCCGATCCGGAACTGCGTGGCGAGCGTGTTCGGCACGCGCCGCTCGCGGTCGGCGAGCCCGTACGCCTGCGCGAAGATCGGCTTGCCGCGGCTCGCGATCAGCACCGCGCCCGCGAACCGGTCGCGCGCGACGACGCGATCGAGCTCGCCGCGCAGCGCCGCGAGCGCCTCGGGTTCGGACCGGCGCGGCTCGCGAAACTCGTCTGGCGTGTCGATCGCCTCGAGCTGCATCTTCGTCACCCGGTGCGGCTCGGCATCCTCGACCTCCATCGCGAGCCGCGCGAACTGCTCGGAGTCTTGCTCGCGCACCACCAACGTCGCGCGCGTCGCGGTCGCCTGCTCCAGCTTCTTCGCGACGAAGCCGCCGGTCATGTACGAGAACTGGAGCTCGCGGTCGACGATCGCGTTCACGTCCTCGCCCGGGTCGTGCTTCCAGTGCTCGGCGTGAAACTCGGCGATCTTCGCGCGGTCCTGCGAGCTGAACGCGGCGAGCCACGCGTGCGCCTGCCTCACCGCCGGCGACTCGCCGTGCGAGCGGCACGCCGCCACGATCATCACCACCCCGAGCACCCAGCGGCGCGTCATGTTCCGACGGTATCACTCGCGCGCAGCACGGCGGTGAGGGTCGCCTGCAGCGTCGCGAGATCGACGGGCTTGACGAGGTGAGCATCGAACCCGGCTGCGCGCGAGCGCGCGCGGTCGGCCTCCTGTCCGTAGCCGGTGATCGCGATCAGCTTGGGGACGCGCAGCAGCACGCGCATGCGGCGGGCGAGCTCGTAGCCGTCGATCGTCGGCAGGCCGAGATCGAGCAGCGCGAGCTCGGGCGCGAAGCTCGCCGCCACGCGCATCGCCTCCTCGCCGTCGTGCGCGACGTGCGTCGCATAGCCGAGCACGGCGAGCGCCTCGGCGAGCAGCGCCGCGGCATCGTGGTTGTCGTCGACGACGAGCACGCGGCGGCTCGTGTGGTCGCGCGCGAGCGCCTCGGGCTGCGCCGCCGGGCCGGGCGCGGTGCTCGCCGGCAGGCGCACGACGAGCTCGCTGCCGCGGTTCGCGCCGTCGCTGTGCGCGGAGACCGTGCCGCCGTGCAGCGTGACGAGGCTCTTGACGATCGCGAGGCCGAGCCCGAGGCCGCCTTGGGCGCGATCGAGCTGCTGCGGCCCCTGCTGGAACAGGTCGAACACGTACGGCAACAGCTCCGCCGACATCCCGGCGCCGTCGTCGCACACGCGCACGACGATCTCGCCTCGCTCGCGCGCGGCGCGGATCGCGATGTGGCCGCCCGGCGGCGTGTACTTCGCCGCGTTCGTCAGCAGGTTGGTGAACACCTGCGCGAGGCGCATCGCATCGCCCTCGACGTGCAGCGCGTCGCCGAGCTCGATCGCGAGCTGCTGGCGGCGCTTGTCGAGCAGTGGCCGCGTCGTCTCGACCGCCTGGGCGAGGACGGCGTCGAGCGCGAGCGGCGCGTGCTCGAGCTGGACGCGGCCGTTCGTGATCGCCGAGACATCGAGCAGGTCGTCGACGAGCCGCCGCAGGTGGTGGACCTGGCGCTCGACGATCGCGCGCTCGCGCTCGAACGCGCTCTCGCCGCGCGCGCGGATCAGCTCGAGCGCGGTGACGATCGGCGCGAGCGGGTTGCGCAGCTCGTGGCCGAGCATCGCGAGGAACTCGTCCTTGGGGCGGTTCGCGCGGGCGGCGGCGTCGCTCGCCGCGCGCGCCTCGTCGAGCAGGCGCGCGCGCTCGAGCGCCTGCTGGCAGTGCTGCGCGAGCGTCGCGTAGAACGCGCGGTCGCCGTCGTCGTAGCGATGGCCGAGCGGGTGGCTGAACACGATCACGCCGACGATGTGCTCGCGGTCGCCCATCGGCAGCGCGGCGTACGCCGCGAGCCGGCCGGCCGCCTCGACCGCGTCGAACAGCGTCGGCGCGATGCGTCGCCAGTCCTCGCGCGTCTCGGCGTAGACCGGCACGCCGGTGCGCACGACGGAGATCGCGGGGAACCGCTCGTCACCGGGCGGCAGCACGCGATAGTGCTCGATGAACCCTTCCGGCGTCCCCCAGTGGCCGGCCATCACGAGCCCTCCCTCGCCGTCGGCGAGCCAGATCACTCCCGACTGCGCCTCCATCGCCTGCGAGCCGATGCGGCACGTGACCTCGGCGACGTCGCCGGCGGTCCGCGCACGCGACAGGGCGGCGGTGACCTCCTGCAGGCGGCTGACGCGCTCGCGCGCGTGGCGCTCGGCAGCGAACAGCCGCGCGTTGTCGATCGCGGCGGCGGCCTGGCGCGCGAGCTCCTCGATCGCCCACAGGTCGCGCTCGTCGAGCTCGCGCGAGCTCGCGACGGTGAGCGCGCCGATCGCGTGGCCGCGCACCACGAGCGGCGCCGAGGCGTAGGAGCGGGCGTCGGGCGCGATCGCGCGGATGTCGTCGGCGGCGACCGCGGTGTCGAGCACGCTCTCGGCGCGCGCGATCACGCGCGCGATGCCGCGATCGACGCGTGCGAGCGCGAACCGCCGGGGCAGGCCGGCCGCGATCGCGTCGCGCTCCGCACCGTGCGTCGCGACCGCGACGCGATCGACGTGGCGGCCGTCGGCGGCGAGCAGGTCGACGACGCACCACTCGCCGTAGTGCGGCACCGCGAGCCGCACGGCGCGCTCGAGGGTCTCGCGGTGATCGAGCGACGACGCGAGCACGCGCCCGGCATCGGCGAGTAACTCGAGCGTGCGGTTCGTCGCGCGCAGCGCGTCCTCGGCAGCGCGCCGGCTCGTGATGTCCTCCGAGAGCGCGGAGAACCCGCGCACGCGGCCGTCGGGACCGCGATCGGGCACGTACGTGGCGCTGACCCAGATCGCACCGTCGTGCTCGTCGGTCAGCGGCATCTCGAACGTCGCGATCTCGCCGGCGAGCACGCGCTGGATGTGCGGCCTGGCGTGCGCGTACGCGGCCTCGCCGATCACGTGGCGGATCGTCGCGCCGACGAGCGCGCTGCCGCGGGCGAACCGCTGCGTGTAGTAGCGGTTCGCGTACACGAAGCGCTCGTCGGTGTCGCAGTACGCGACGACAGCCGGGACCGAGTCGGCGATGATCGCGAGCAGCTCGGCCTTGGAGCGCGGCGCTTCCGCCATGAGATCGATGCATCCTAGGCGGGACCACCGCGATCGCGCACCTGTGCGCAGGCGCACGTGTGACAGCAGCGCACGGTGCTACGGCTTGCGAAGGATCACGGTCGGCAGCGCGGCGTGGGTGACGGTCAGGACCTCGTCGCTCGCGAGCTCGGCCGCGAGGCACGCGGCGAGATGCTCGCGGACCTCGAACGCCGACGCAGGCCGGTGCTCCGGCGACTTCGACAGCAGCCGCTCGACGAGCAGGCGCAGCGCCGCGGGCACGTGCGGCGGCAGCGCGGGCGGAGGATCGTCGAGCTGGCGCACGAGCACGAGGTTGCTCGACGCGCCGGAGAACGCGGGCACGCCGGTGAGCAGCTCGTGGATGATGCAGCCGAGCGCGTACAGATCGGTGCGCGGATCGGTCGCCGCGCAGCGCACCGCCTCCGGCGCCATGTAGAGCGGCGTGCCGAGCACGACGCCGACGCTCGTCAGCTCGCTCGCGGCGTCGGCGAGCACGGGCTTCGCGAGCCCGAAGTCGAGGACCTTCACGAGCTCGCCGAGCTCGGGCAGCAGCATGACGTTCTGCGGCTTGAGATCGCGATGGACGACGCCCTGCGCGTGCGCGGCGACCAGCGCGTCGGACAGCTGCAGCGCGATCTCGCACGTGCGGCGCACCGTGAAGCTGCCGGCGGCGTGCAGCGCGACATCGAGCGTTGGCCCGCGGAGCAGCTCCATCACGAGGTAGAGCCGGCCGTCGCTGCTCTCGCCGTAATCGTAAACCTCGACGACGTTGGGGTGGCTGACGCTGGTCAACAGGTGCGCCTCGCGCAGGAACCGCTGCACGGCGTGCGGATCGCGGCCGAGCTCGTCGCGCATCAGCTTGATCGCGACCGGGCGCTGGATCGGCAGCTGGACGCCCTCGTAGACGACGCCCATCGCGCCCTCGGCGATCGGTCGCACGATCCGGAACCGCTGGTCGAGCAGCGTGCCGATCACCAGATCGGTGCCGTCGTCCGGGCAGCGCTCCCACACCGGCGAGAACGCCTCTCCGCACACCGGGCAGTACCGGGTTTCGCTGCCGAACACGTCGGGCGTGGTCGGCAGCTCGAGGGGGGGCCACGGCGTCTGGTCGGCATGCATCACCCCCTGGTAGAGGGAGCGCGCCGGATGTCGCACGCTGAATGAAATTCAAACCGCGATCTCGCGCACGCTGACGTCGAGCTGGCTGCGGACGAGCCGGATGATGCTGTCGACCTCGCTCGCGGCGATCCCGAACCGATCGACGAGCTGCTCGCGGGTCCGGCGGACGACCGCGAGCCGCGCACCGGCGACCCAGCGCGCGGTGGTCGCGCGGTTGACGTGATAGAGCGCGGCGAGCTGATCGATCGTGAGGCCGTCGATGTAGTACTGGCGCAGCACGTTGCGCTCGCGCTCGCCGAGCGCGGCGAACGCCGCGGCGAACGCGCCGCGCACCTGATCGCGGTAGCGCGTGCGCAGCATCGCGAGCTCGGGATCGGCGACCGCGGCGGGCAGCTCGGCGAGCTCCTCCTCGCGCGATGTCTCGACCGACTCGAGCCCGAGCATGCGGCGGCCGGTGCGCACGGCGATCGTGCGCACCCAGCTGCGCAGCGTGCCGCGCCCTCCGTAC
>JBLMXA010000398.1:0-4812 GCA_050257515.1 Acidobacteriota bacterium
CGGCCGGCGTGCGAGCTACGCGGAGCTGGTCGCGGATGCACCGCTCGCGGGAGACATCTCGGACGCGCCCGCGGCCGTCCCGACGACCTCGGCCGCGGTGCCGCGCGACGACCTGCGTGCGCTGGTCACCGGCGCGCTGCGGTTCGCCAACGACCTGCGCGTGCCCGGGATGCTGCACGGGCGTGTGCTCCACGCGCCGAGCCACGGCGCGCACCTCGCGGCGCTCGACGGCCGCAGCGCGGCGCTGGTCGGCACGGTCGTACACGACGGCGACTTCGTCGGCGTCGTCGCCGACACGTCGGGGCGTGCGCGCGCCGCGCTGCGCGCGCTGGCCGCGGAGTGGGCATCGCCCGGCGAGCCGCCGGCGTTCGAGCGCCGGCTCGCGCTGCGGGCCGACGCCGGCACCGATGCGGCGCTCGCGGCCGCCGCGGTGACGATCGACGCGAGCTACGCGCTGCCCCATGTCGCGAACGCGCCGCTCGGCCCGAGCGCGGCGCTCGCCGACGTCCGCGACGGCGAGGCCGTGATCCGCACCGCGACGCAGCGGCCGTTCGGCGTGCGCGACGAGATCGCGCGGCTGCTCGGGCTCGCGCCCGAGCGCGTGCACGTGATCGCCGAGCCGGGTGCGGGCACGTTCGGCCGCGGCAACAGCGGCGATGCCGCGCTCGAGGCGGCGCGGCTGTCGCGCGCCGTCGGCCGGCCGGTGTTCGTCGAGTGGTCGCGCACCGACGAGCTGCGCGCCGCGCCGAACCGGCCGCGGCTCGAGGCGCACGTGCGCGCGGGGCTCGACGCGAGCGGCAGGCTCGCCGCGTGGTCGAGCGACATCGTGACGAACCCGCACGTCTACTTCGGCGACCTCGCGCGCATGCCCGACGCGTTCGTCGCGATGACGTGCGCGCGTAACGCGGTGCCGCCGTATCGGATCGCCGCGGCAACCGTCGCGGTGACGATCGTGCCCGCCGCGATCCGCACGGCCGCGCTGCGGTCGCTGGCGGCGGCGCCGAACGTGTTCGCGATCGAGTCCGCGATCGACGAGCTCGCGCTCGCCGCCGACCGCGATCCGCTCGAGCTGCGGCTCGCGAGCGCCGACGATCCGCGGCTGCGCCGCGTGCTCGAGCGCGTCGCCGAGCGCAGCGAGTGGCACCGGCGGCCGCACGGTCACGGCCTCGCGCGCGGGCTCGCGTGCGCGATCTACAACGACACCTACGTCGCGGAGGTCGCCGAGGTCCAGCTCGCCGCCGGCGGGCGCGTGCGCGTGCGCAGGGCGTGGTGCGCGCTCGACTGCGGCACGCTCGTCGACGCCGACGGCGCGCGCAACCAGATCGAGGGCGGCATCGTCCACGCGACCAGCTGGGCGCTCGTCGAGAAGCTGGCAGTCGCCGGCAGCCGGGTCACCGCGCGCGGCTGGGATGACTACCCGATCGCTCGCTTCCACGACGCGCCGCTCGCGATCGACATCGCGTTCACCGACGACGGCAAGCACCCGCCGACCGGCGTCGGCGAGCCGGGGGCCGTGCCGTTCGGGGCCGCGATCGCGAACGCGGTGGCCGCGGCCGGCGGCGGGCGCGTGCGCGTCCAGCCGATCGCGCCGGACCGCGCGTCAGCGCAGTAGCTGCGCCTGGGTGCGCGCGTTGCGGACGACGCTGCGCATCAGCGAGCTCGACATCGCCGGGATCGGGTAGTCCTCGGCGAGGAAGCCGACCTCCTCGAACGCGGCCGACGCGGCGCGCAGGTCGCGCGCGAGCAGCGGCTCGAGCGCGGCGTGCAGCTTGTTCAGCTCCTCGTAGTACGCGGCGTTGCCGTACGTCGGGCCGCCGAACTGCGCGCCGGGGCGCACGGCGCTGCGCGCCCGCACCGCGGTGTCGAGGTAGGTCATGCCGAGCGCGTAGGTCGCGAGGATCCGGATCCGCGTCGGGCCGTTGCTGCCGGCGTCGCGGTAGATCGCGATCGACGGCGCGGCGTGGTTGTCGAGGCTCGTCACGAGCGGCTGCAGGCCCTCGTACTCGCTGACCGGCAGGATCGCGACCTGGTCGCGGCACGCCGCGAGCGACAGGCGCTGGGACCAGCGCAGCTCGACGCTCGTCGCGTCGACGGGCACGTACAGGAACTGGCGGCACTCCGGCGAGATGTAGCCGACGTCGGCCGGCGCCGGATCGAGCACCGACCTCGGACGGCTGATCGCACCGACGTCCGCGAGCGCGGTCCCCGCAAGGACTGCGAGCCCCGCCGCGATCCACGGCGAGCGTTGCGTGCGTTTCATGGCGGCCTCCTGGTTGACCCGTCGAGGCTGCATCGCGCGTACCGGCACGGATCGCGCAACGGCCAGGTCTCATGATCCCTACCATCCGCAAGAAGCTGACCCTCGGCTACGACGCCGTGCTCGCCAAGCTCCCCGACGCGCTCAAGACCGAGGGCTTCGGCGTGCTCACCGAGATCGACGTCAAGGACACGCTGCAGAAGAAGCTCGGCGTCGAGTTCCGGCGCTACAAGATCCTCGGGGCGTGCAATCCGCCGCTCGCGCATCGCGCGCTGTCGGCGGCGATCGACGTCGGCGTGATGCTGCCGTGCAACGTGATCGTGTACGAGGAGGGCGACGGCACGGTGGTGAACGCGATCGATCCGATGGAGACGATCGCGGCGACCCACGAGAGCCTGCGTCCGATCGCCGAGGAGGTTCGCGCGAAGCTCGTGCGCGTGCTCGAGCGGCTCTAGACGTGCCCGTGGGCCTCGACGTAGTGCGCGAGGTCGTCGATCGAGCGGAGCGTCGCGACGTCGGCCTCGGGAATCGGCATCGCGTAGCGCGTGCTCAGCGCGGCGAGCAGGTTCTGGTAGTCCATCGAGTCGAGATCGAGCTGGTCGGCGAGCGGGCGCGCGCGATCGACGGCCCGCGGATCGACGTCGGGTGCGATGTGGTGAAGCGTGGTGAGGATCTCGTCGGCGATCGCGGTCATAGCTTCTCCGGTTCCTGCAGCAGGTGCTCGAGCGCGGCGAGGAACAGGCCGCCGCGATGGCCGTCGGAGACCCGGTGGTCGGCGGCGAGCGTGGCGACGACGGTGTGGTGCGGCACGACCGCGTTGTTCGCGACCCACGGCCGCACGCCGATCGCGCCGAAGCCGACGATCGCGACCTGCGGCGGATTGATCACCGGCCACACCGCCTCGCAGCCGCGGTCGCCCAGGCTGGTCACCGTGATCGTCGCGGAGGTCAGCTCGGAGCTGCGCAGCCGGCCGGCGCGGGTGCGCGCGACGAGATCGTGGAGGTCGGCCATCAGCTCGGCGAGCGGCTTGTCGTCGGCGTCGAGAATCGCGGGCGCGATCAGGCCGCCCGTGCGCAGCGAGATCGCCGTGCCGAGGTGGACCTCCTCGGATGGCTGGAAGCGGCCGTCGACGTAGAAGCCGTTGAGCTCGGGGACATCCCACAGCGCGAGCGCGGTCGCGCGGAGCAGCAGGGCCCCCGGCAGGATGCGCTGCTGGATCGGCAGGCTGGCGTTGACCGTCGCGAGGTGGGCGAGCGCGCGCTCGAGGCTGATCGTGTGAGACAGGTAGTAGTGCGGGATCTCGTGCTTGGACCGCGACATCGCCGAGGCGATCGCGTCGCGCATCGACGACCCCGCGCGAGGAGGAGGAGGCGGCGGCGCGGGCGCGGCCGGCGGCGGCTGCGGGTGGACGTCGCGCAGGACGATCGCGCCGTGCGGGCCGCTGCCGTGCAGCGACGCGAGCGGGATGTTCAGCGCGCGCGCGCGCTGGCGCGCGGCGGGCGAGCTGCGGATGCGGTCGGTGGCGGCGGGCGCGGCGACGGGAACCGGAGCCGGAGCGGGAACCGGAGCCGGAGCGGGAGCGGGACCGGGAGCGGGAACGGGAACGGGCAGCTCCGCGGCGCCGCGCAGGCGCGCGAGCGCGGTCCCGACCGGCACCTTGGTGCCGGGCTCGACGAGCAGGGCGTCGACGATGCCGTCGGCGAAGCTCTCGATCTCCATCGTCGCCTTCTGGGTCTCGACGAGACCGACGATGGCGCCGCGGGTGACGCGGTCGCCGACCGCGACCCGCCACTCGAGCAGCGTGCCGCTGTCCATGTCGGCGCCGAGCGACGGCATCTTGATCTCGTTCACGACATCACCGCCTTCACCGCCGTGACGATCGCGTCGACGCTGGGGAGCGCGGCGAGCTCGAGGTGCTTCGCATACGGGATCGGCACCTCGGCGCTGCACACGCGGCCGATCGGCGCGTCGAGCTCCCAGAACGCGCGCTCGCCGAGCAGCGCGGCGAGCTCGCCGGCGAGGCTGCCCGTCCGCCAGCCCTCGTCGACGATCACCGCGCGGTGCGTGCGCGCGAGCGAGGCGGCGAGCGTGTCGCCGTCGAGCGGGCGCAGGCTACGCAGGTCGATCACCTCGGCATCGATGCCGGTCTCGGCGAGCGACGCGGCAGCGGCGAGCGCGCGCGGCAGCGAGCCGCCGTACGTGATGATCGTCGCGTCCTTGCCGGCGCGCCGGATCGCGGCGCGCTCGAGCTCGACGGCCGGTGCCGGATCGGCGAGCTCGTCCTCGTTGGCGTACAGCTGGACATGCTCGAAGATCACGACCGGATCGCGGTCGCGCAGCGCGGCCGCGAGCATGCCGCGCGCGTCGGCGACGGTCGCCGGCGCGAGCACGCGCAGGCCGGGCACGTGCGCGTACCAGTTCTCGAGGCTGTGCGAGTGCTGCGCCGCGACCTGGCGGCCGGCGCCGGTCGCCATGCGGATCACGAGCGGCACCTCGAGCTGGCCGCCCGACATGTGCCGCATCGCCGCCGCGCCGTTGACGATCTGATCGAGCGC
>JBLMXA010000399.1:0-15511 GCA_050257515.1 Acidobacteriota bacterium
GCCGTCCTCCGCGACGAGCGCGCCGGGCGCCACGCTCCAGCGTCTTGCGGCGCGCGCGAGCAGCTGGTCGCGAGCCGCCGCCGCGGCACGCGCGAGCAGCGCACCGTCGCTGCGCACCGACAGCGATCCGAACGTGCCCATGTCCCACGGCGCGCGCGCCGTATCGCCGAGCTCGACGCGCACGCGCGCGATCGGCACGCCGAGCCCGGCGGCGACGAGCCGCGCGAACGCGGTGCGGATGCCCTGGCCGAGCTCGACCTTGCCCGAGCGCGCGACCACGGTGCCGTCCGGCTCGATCGCGAGCCGCTCCTCGATGCGGCTCATGACTCGCCCGCCGCGCGCTTCACCGCACGCACGACGCGCCCGTAGACGCCGCACCGGCACAGGTGCCCGTCGAGCGCCGAGCGGATCGTGTCGTCGCTCGGATCCGGATCATGGTCGAGCAGCGCGGTCGCCGCGATCACCATGCCGCTCGTGCAGTACCCGCATTGCAGCGCGCCCTCGTCGACGAACGCCTGCTGCACCGGCGTCAGCTCGCCGTCGGCCGCGAGCGCCTCGATCGTGACGATCGGCCGCGCGCCGAGCTCTTCCACGCGCAGCATGCACGCGGGCCGCGACTCGCCGTCGACCAGCACGCAGCACGCGCCGCACCTGCCCTCGCCGCAGCCGTACTTCGCGCCGTAGAGGCCGAGCTCGTCGCGCAGGATCTCGAGCAGTGACGTCGCCGGTGCCGCCTCGATCGCGTGGTCGCGCCCGTTCACGGTGAGCACGAAGCGCTTCACGCCGGCTCCTCGCGTGCGACCCAGAACCCGGCAGCGCGCTGGATGTAACGCCGCTTGACGGCCGCCCACGCGACCCGGTGGGCGACGGCCTCGTCGTGATAATGGTCGTGAGCGTTGTTGAACGCGGCACGGTAGATGTCCTGCGCGTGGTGAGGCAACACCTTGCGCACGCGCGCCGGCAGGTCGGAATTCGTCGCGTACGGCATGGTCGAGGCCGTTGCACGGATCGCGCCCGTACCTCGTCGGGTTTCCGCGCAATCGCTGCGGATCGCTCAGTGCGCGCTGCGGTGAATGCGGCCCGGCAGCACCTCGACCGGCACCGGCGGCATCAGCTCGATCTCGTAGCCCAGCGTGTCGATCTTCACCGGGAACTCGCCGCCGTGGCGCACGACCCGCGCGTACGTCACCGGCTGATCGCCGCGCGCCTCGTGGCCATGGTGGGCGAGCAGAAAATCGGCCAGCCGCACCGCGTGGAGGCCGAGCATGCGGTGACAGCCGTGGGACACGTTGTTCGCGAGCGACGTCAGGTTCGCGGTCGCGTGCGTGCGGATGCCCTCGTCATCGAGATCCTCTCGATCGCGATGGACGAACGCGAGGAACCCGAACGCGGCGCGGTAGCTCGGTCCGAACTGCTCGCGCGCGAGCACCCAGCCCTGATCGGTCGCGCGCACGAGCTCGCGATCGGGGATCGTCGGAGCCGGCAGCCAGCTCGGCCCGACGAGGAGCTCGCGCCACACGCGGGGGCCAACCGGCGATTCCTTCCAGTCCTTCGTGATGTCGTGGCCGTTCTGCGAGTCCTGCCAGCCGCCGACGGTCGTCGGCCAGCGCGCGAGCGCGATCCGGCGCGCGCCGTCCCACGTGTACACGATCAGGGACGCGCGGTGCGCGGCGTCCCGATCGCGCGGCAGCGGATCGATCCACACGTCACCGCGATCGATCGTGATCTCGATCGCCATGGTCGGCGTGTGATACCGCGGCGGCGAGGGCAGCTCGATCGCGACGAACCGCGTGGTCCGCTCGTCGAGGAACTGCAGCGTCGCGGCCGGGGTCGTCCAGCCGAGCGCGCGCGCCGCCGTGTCGGTCGCGGCGGAGATCAGGTCCGGCGCGGCGCCGTCCAGCGGCTCGCTGCCGCGCACGCGCCACGTCGCCTCGGGCTCGAGCGCGAGGCCCATCACCTTGCCCTGGCCGGCGCCCGCCGTGCCGTCCTCGACGAGGCCCTCGGCGGCCGTCACCCGCGCACGCAGCACGCGCAGCGCGGTCGCCCAGTCGCGCACGCGGCTGTTGCCGGCGAGCGCCGCGCGCGTCGCGCCGTCGAGCACGCCGGTCGGCAGCATCATCACGCCCTTCTGGAACCGCTCGACCGCGTTGCTCGTCTGCCAGGTGTACGCGCCGTCGTAGGCCGGGCCGTCGAACAGCTGATCGCACGCGAGGTGCGCCTGCGCGGCGCGCACCGCCTCGCGGTACCGCGTCGAGCTCGCCGCGTGCGCGAGCGCCTCGGCCTTCGGTTCCTCGGCGATCCGCGCCGGCGCCGCGCCGAGCGGCGCATCGGCGACCGCGTCGTGACAGCGATGGCGCGCCGCATCGGCGAGCCGCGCGCGGACGACGGACAGGCTCGGCTCGATCCCGTAGAGCTCGAGGTAGCGGTCGCTGCGTGCGAGCGTGCCATCGAGGCCGGCGTCGGCGAACCGCTCCTGCGCGAGCGCGACGTACGTCTCGCGATACGCCGGGCCGCCGTCGGGCTGCGGCGCGAGCACCGGGGGCACCCAGTCGTCGCCGAGATCGACGACCGTCAGCCCCTGATCCGCAGCATCTGCGCGGCACACCACGCCGGCGATCCGGCCGCCGCGCCACACCGGGATTCGCTCGCAGTCATCCGCCCTTGCCGCCGACGACAGCGCGGCGATCGAGAACATGACCAGACGTGCGAGCACACCCTCGGAGGAAGCAGCGCGCGTGCCACGCACACACGCAACGCTTGCACGAACCCGCCGGCTCCCGCTTAGACTGATCGACATGAGGCAGCTGTGGTTGGGGGGCATCGTCGGCCTCGTGTGCGCGAGCCGTGTCGCCGGCGCGGATCCGCTGGACAAGCCGGCGTTCACGGCATCTCCCGCGGAGCTGCTGGCGGCCGCGAGTGCCGCACCCGCGAGCGACGCGGACGCGATCGTGCTGCGCGAAGACGCGACGTTCACGTTCGACGACAAGGGCCGCGCCGAGCGCAGCTTCCGGATCGTGTTCGCGATCCGCAAGCAGGCGGCCGTCGATGGCTGGGGAACGCTCGAGCTCGACTGGCAGCCGTTCTACCAGGACAAGCCGACGGTCCGCGCGCGCGTGATCGTGCCCGGCGGCCAGGTGTCCGAGCTCGATCCGAAGCTCGTCACCGACGCACCGTCGGTGAGCGAATCGCCGAGCGTGTTCTCGGATCGCCGTGACCTCGAGGCACCGCTGCCGAGGCTCGTTGTCGGCTGCGTGGTCGAGGAGCAGTACGTGCTGCACGATCGCGAGGCGCTGATCCCCGCCGGCGTCGTCGAGGCTCAGATCGTCGGCCGCAGCGTCCCCGTGCGGCGGACGGTCGTCTCGATCAACGCGCCGACGTCTCGCGCGATGCGCGTCGTCGCGCGCGGGTTCGCCAAGGTGCCGCAGCCGCGCAAGACGACGCGAGCCGGCCGCACGAGCTGGCTGTACGACTTCGGTCCGGTCGCCGCGAGGCCGAGGCAGGAAGAGGGCCTGCCGAGCGACGTCGCTCCGTGGCCGTGGATCGGCGTCGCGAGCGCGGCGAGCTGGGCCGCCGTCGCGCAGGACTACCGGCGGATCGTCGACGACCGACTCGCGCAGGGCACATTCACGCTGCCCGACGGCATCCGGGGCGCGACGCCGCGCGACACGCTCGCGCGCGCCGTGACCTGGCTGCACGCGCACGTCCGCTACACGGGCATCGAGCTGTCCGACTCCGCGATCGCGCCGTGGCCGCCTGCCGAGGTGCTGCGGCGAGGCTTCGGCGACTGCAAGGACAAGGCGTCGCTGCTCGTCGCGATCCTGCGTGCCGCCGGCCTGCACGCCGACGTCGCGCTGCTGTCGACCGGCCCCGGCAGGGACGTCGACCGCGAGCTGCCGGGCATGGGCGAGTTCGATCACGCGATCGTGCGCGTGAAGCTCGACGGCAAGGACGCATGGATCGATGCGACCGAGAGCGACTTGCCCGTGGGCCAGCTCCCCGCACGAGACCAGGGCCGGCTCGCGCTGATCGCGGCTGCCGACACGCGCGACCTCGTGACGATCCCGATGTCCGCGCCGGCCGACAACGTCGTGCGCGAGGTGCGCACGTACCACCTCGCCGAGCACGACGCCGGCACGGTCACCGAGGTCACGTACGAGACCGGCACGTTCTCGGCGAACCTGCGCGAGTGGGTGCGCGAGGGCCGCCACGATGATCTCGAGAAGTTCCTCGGCGAGTACGTCGACCGCGAGTATCACGGCAAGCTCGCCAGCTTCTCGACGACCGATCCGGCCGACGTCGCGAAGCCGTTCGCGCTCACCGTCGACGTGAACGATGTCGCGCGCGCGTTCACGAAGCGGCAGCAGATCGACGTGTATCTGTTCCCGGCCGACACGCTCGCGCGCGTGCCGGCCGCGCTCGACAAGGACGCCGAGGACAACGAGCGGCACGCCCAGTTCGCGTGGTATCATCCGCACGTCTACGAGATCGAGCAGCGGCTCGTGCTGCCGCCCGGCTACACCGCACCCCAGCTGCGGCCGCACGAGCAGGAGACCGTCGGCACGATGACGCTGACGACCGACCGCCGCGTCGAGAACGACACGATCGTGATCACGTACCGGCTCGACTCGGGCAAGCTGCGCCTGAGCCCGGCGGACGTGATCGCGACGCGCGCGGCGGTGCGCGCGCTGCGCAAGCGCGACGGCGAGCACGTGCTGGTCGCGCACACCGCGTGGGCGCTCGCCCACCAGGGCAAGCTCCCGGAGGCGATCGCCGAGTGCCAGCGGCTGATCGCGCTGCATCCCAAGGAGGCGCTGCACTGGGGACAGCTCGCCGACATGTACCGCCAGGCCGGGATGGGGGCGGCCTCGCGCCGCGCGGCCCGCAAGGGCGTCGAGGTGCAGCCGATCTCCGACGCCTACAACATCCTCGCATACGAGCTGACCCACGACACGCTCGGCCGCGAGCTCGGCTTCGACATGGATCGCAAGGGCGCGATCGCCGCGTACCGCAAGGCGCTCGAGCTCGATCCGAAGCACATCGGCGCGCTCGCCGACTTCGCGTCGCTGCTGACGCGCGACGCCCGCGGCCAGATCACGACCGACAAGCGCGACCGCGCCGAGGCGATCGCGCTGTGGCGGCGCGCGAAGGCCGCGAGCAAGGGCGACGCGTACGACCAGCAGATCGCGTCGAACCTGTTGCTCGCCGGCGACTTCGCCGAGGCCGAGAAGGTCGCACGCGCGATGCCGGAGTCGACGCATCGCTCGGGCCTGCTCGTGGCGACGGTCGCAGCGTCGCGCGGCGCCGGCGAGGCACTCGCGCTCGCCAGCTCGCTCGGACCGGAGCGCGATCGCAAGCGCGTGCTGACCGAGGCGATCGGCGCGCTCGTGCTGATCCGCCGCTACGACGTCGCGCGCAAGCTGTTCGACGAGGTGAAGGACGTCGACAGCGACCCGCGCCAGGTCACCGCGATGGCGCACCTCACCGCGATCGATCTCGGCAAGCTCGATCCGGCGGATCCGAAGACGCCGGCGCTGCGCGCGTTCGCGGTGCTCACCGGTGACGATCTGCCGGCCGCGCCACCGTGGGACGGCGAGCTGTCGCAGCTGCTGCGCGACAGCGCCGACGAGCTCGAGAAGACGCCCGAGATGCGCCAGTTCAAGGTGCTGCCGCGGCAGGTCGCGAACGACATGATCGTCGCGCTCGCGCAGGTCACGGTCGACGGCTCCGCGAGCGACGGCTGGCGCGTCACGCTCGACGTCGCCTCGCACAAGGCACACTTCTACGAGCTGCTCGTGCGCGGCAAGGCGCGGCTGATCGGGCTGACCGACGGCCCCGGAACGCTCGGCGTGCACGTGCAAGGACTGCTCGCGAAGGGCGACGTCCGCGGCGCCGAGCGCTGGATCAAGTCGTTCCTCGACGATGCCGAGCAGTCCGGGGAAAAGGCGATGTTCCGCGCGCTCGCCCGCCTTTACCACGGCGAGGAGGCGCGCGGCGACAAGGGCTTCCCGTCGAAGGAGCTGCTCGACGTGCTCGCGGCGACGCTGCTCGTCGAGCCGCGGCCGAAGCTCGCGGTACCCGCACTGCGCCGCTGTGCGGTCGCGAGCGAGGACATCAAGAAGGCGTGCCGCCGCGCGCTCGGGGACGCGCTGTTCAACGACCATCAGTGGCTGGCGGCGGCCGACGTCGAGCGCGACATCGCCGACCACGATCCGACGGAGCTCGACGCGGTCGGGCTGCGCGCGAGCGCGCTGCTGCGCGCCGGCCACGCGCCGGATGCGAAGAAGCTCCTCGACGACGCGCTCGCGAAGTCTCCCGACAACCTGAAGCTCGCGCGCGAGCGCGCGCGCGTCGCGATCGCACTCGGTGACTGGCCGGATGCCCGCGCGTGGTTCGACAAGATCGTCAACCACCGCTCCGCGACCGTCGTCGACGTCAACAACGCCGCCTGGGCGCACCTCTACTTCGATCCGACACCGGACGACGCGCGGAAGCTCGCGACGCGCGGCGAGCAGATGCAGCTGACGCCGCCGCCGATGTTCGCGAACACGCTCGCGGCGATCGAGGCCGAGCTCGACCACCCGTATACCGCGTGGACGTACCTGCAGAAGTCGCTCGCCGCGACCGGCGATGGCAAGCCGCGCGACGCCGACTGGTACGTGATCGGCCGCATCGCCGAGAGCTACGGCCTGCGCGACGACGCGATCGCCGCGTACCGCCACGTCCAGCCGCCGCAGCACCCCGGGATCGGGCCGTCCGATCGCGACTTCGTGCAGCGCCGGCTGACGAAGCTCGGCGTGCACTGACACTACGCGCGCAGCACGATCTTCATCGCGTCGTCGCGCTTGCGCATGAACATGTCGTAGGCCTCCGCGGCCTGGTCGAGGTTCATGTGGTGCGAGACGACGAAGCTCGGATCGATCTCGCCGCGCTGGATGCGCTCGAGCAGCGGCTTCATGTAGCGCTGCACGTGGCACTGGCCGGTGCGGATCGTCAGGCCGCGGTTCATCAGCTCGCCGAGCGGGAACTTGTCGACGAACCCGGCGTACACGCCGAGCATCGCGATGATGCCGCCGTTACGGCACGCCATGATCGCCTCGCGCATCGCGAGCGGACGGTCGAGCTGGATCTTCGCCATCTGCTTCGCGCGGTCGTGCGCGTACCGCAGGCCGTGGCCATGCGCCTCGAGCCCGACGCAGTCGATGCACGCGTCGGGCCCGCGGTCGGCGGTCAGGTCGCGCAGCGTCTCGAGCACGTCCTGCTCCTCGTAGTTGATCGCGTCGGTCGCGCCCGCCTTCTCGACCGCCATGCGCAGCCGGTAGTCGAACCGATCGATCACGATGATCCGCTGCGCACCGAGCAGCCGGGCGCTCGCGATCGCGAGCTGGCCGACCGGGCCGGCGCCCCACACCGCGATCACCTTGTCGGGGTTGATCTCGCACATCTCCGCGCCCATGTAGCCGGTCGGGAAGATGTCGCTGAGGAACAGCACCTGGTCGTCGGACAGGTCGCGCGGGACCTCGAGCGGGCCGAAATCGGCGTACGGCACGCGCACGTACTCGGCCTGGCCGCCGGCGAACCCGCCGGCCAGGTGCGAGTAGCCGAACGCGCCGCACGTCGCGTGGCCCATCAGCTTCTCCGGCAGCCAGCCGTTCGGGTTCGCGTTCTCGCAGCACGAGAACAGCCCCATCTGGCACGACTCGCAGTTGCCGCACGCGATCGCGAACGGCACGACGACGCGGTCACCGGGCGCGAGGTTGGTCACGCCCTTGCCGACCTCGACGACCTCGCCCATGAACTCGTGGCCGAGGATGTCGCCCTTCTGCATCGTCGGCACGAAGCCGTTGTAGAGATGGAGGTCCGAGCCGCAGATCGTCGTCGCGGTGACCTTCACGATCGCGTCGCGCGCGTTGAGGAGCTGCGGATCCGGCACGCGCTCGACCGAGACGTTCTGCTTGCCCATCCAGCACGTCGCTCTCACGACACACCTCCCTTGATGTTGCCCGCCGGCGGTTTGGCCCGGAACGTCGGCGGAGCCTTGCGCGCCGTCGGATCCGGTTGCGCGGGGTGCGGCATGCGAAGCGCGCCCGCGTCGGAGCGCAGCACCTCGCCGGCCTCGAGCACCTGCTTGAGGCGCCGCAGGTCGCCCTTGATCTGCGGCTGCGCGAACCAGCGCGCGAGCGCCGCGCTCGGCTCGCCGAACCCGCCGAGCTGCATCTCGACGCGCACCTCGGTGTGGCCGTTGTGCAGCTCCTGGAACGTCACCATGCCGGTCGTCTCGATCGAGGAGCCCTCGACCGATCGCCACGCGATGCACTTGTCCGGCTGATCGGTCGTGATCTCGGCATCCCACTCGACGCGGCCGCCGATCGGCGTCTTCGCGACCCAGTGCGACGTCCGCGGCCCGGTCTCGACCACCGACTCGAGGTAGTCCATGAACACCGGGAGCTGCGCGAGGTCGCGATAGAAGTCGTAGACCTCGCGCGGCGGCTGCGCGATCGTCACCGCGAACATCACCGGCCGGTTCGCCACGGCGGACGCGCGCTGCACGCGGCGGCTCGCGACGACGTCGAGCACGCCCGCGCCGGCGACCGCGGCGAGCGCGCCGATCACGCGCGGCCCGCTGCGACGACGCGTCAGCGCGGCGGTGCCGAGCAGCGCCACGTCGAGCACGTCACCGAGCACGCGCGACCACACCGGCAACGGCCGGCGCGGGCGCATCAGGATGCCCAGCCCCGCGGCGATCTCGCGCACGCCGAACGCGCGCAGGATCCACGACGAGCGCCGGTCGGCGCGAATGCCGATCGCGCGGGCGAGCATGGCAGGCACGGCGAGCTCGGCGGCGCCGAGCGCGATCCCGAACCAGCCGAGCGCGCGAGACAGTGTCGCGCCGTCGCCCGTCTCGCGGGATCGCGGCAGGCTCCCCAGAGTGAGAGAGTTCATGTCTAAGGCTCCTCCAAGTTGGTGACCTGAGACGCCGAGCTGCGATCGACGCGCCAAGACGTCGTGCGCGCGCGCATGGTGACCGGCTGTGCTCGCGTTGGCGGCCGTGTACCTGCCGCACACCTCGTCGGTCGGCGGCCTCACCGCGCGTGCGACGCGGTAGGACGGGAGCGTCACGTGGCGTGGGGGCACGCCGCGGCCACGGCGCGCGATCGTCAGTGCAAGCCCGTCCGGTACTCCCCCGATGCGGGCACATCGATTGCTCCGATGCCGCGCGTGGCGTCGCTATACCGCCCCCGCGCCAACGCGATCCTCCGCGCGATCGCGCTCGGTGTGCTCGTGCTCGTCACCGTCGCGATCGTCGCGCCGATGGTCTACATCCGCATGCCGTACGCATCGGGCGAAGGCGACGCGATCGCCCAGCCGATCGAGTTCGATCACCGCCATCACGTTCGCGACGACGGCATCGACTGCGTGTACTGCCACGAGAGCGTCGAGACCGACGCGTTCGCCGGCATTCCGTCGACCGAGCGCTGCATGGGCTGCCACGGCCAGATCTGGAACACGAGCCCCGAGCTCGCGCCGCTGCGCGCGAGCTGGCGCACGAAGACACCGATCCACTGGCGGCGCGTCGACGTGCTGCCGTCGTACGTCTACTTCCACCACGGCGTCCACGTGTCGGCGGGCATCGCGTGCGCGCGGTGCCACGGCGCGGTCCAGGACATGCCGCGCGTCGTGCGCGCGCAGACCCTGTCGATGAAGTTCTGCCTCGATTGCCACCGCCAGCGGCAAGGCACCCGGGCGATCACGCGCCTCACCTCCTGCAGCACGTGCCACCGATGAAGATCACGCCGCGTCACGAGGTCAACCGCCGCGAGGCGCTCAAGCTGCTCGCCGGCGGCATCGCGGCGCTCGAGGTCGGCTGCATGGCGCGCCCGGGCGACGAGCAGATCGTGCCGTACCTCGACGATCCCGAGCAGCACCCGGGCACGCCGGTGTGCTACGCGAGCGCGCTCGCGCTCGACGGCTTCGGCATCGGCGTGATCGCGGAGACGCACGAGGGCCGGCCGACAAAGCTCGACGGCAACCCCGCGCACCCGGCGAGCGCGGGCGGCTCGCCGCCGTGGCTGCAGGCGCGCATCCTCGATCTCTACGACCCGCAGCGCGCGAAGGACACGTACGTCGATGGCCAGCTGACGAGCCGCGACGCGCTCGTGGCGCGCCTGCGCGCGCTGCCGCCGGGCGAGCTATGGCTCGTGATGCCGCCGCAGTCGTCGCCGACGATCGGCCAGCTGCTCGAGGTCATCCGCGCGCGCCACGACGTGCACGTCGTGTGGGACGCGCCGCTGGGCCGCCGCAACGCGTACCGCGGCCACGCCGCCGTCTACGGCCGCGCGCTCGAGGCGCAGCCAGAGCTGTCGCGCGCCGGCGTCGTCGTGTCGCTCGACTCCGACTTCCTCGCGTGCGGCCCGATGTCGCCGGCGTGGGCGCGCGCGACCGCCGCGCGCCGCGCACCGGACCGCCGGATGAGCCGGCTGTGGGTCTGCGAGCCGATGCCGACGCCGACCGGCACGCTCGCCGACGAGCACCTCGCCGTGCGTGCGGGGGACGTCGCCGCCGTCGCGGTCGCGCTGGTCGCCGAGCTCGCCGTCGGCGTCCCGATCCCGCGCGAGCTCGTCGCGTCCGCGCACGCCCGGCTCGGCTCGCTGCTGCCGCGCGTGCGCGCGCTCGCCGACGACCTCGCGCACCACCGCGGCGCGTGCGCCGTGCTCGTGGGCGACCGCCAGCCGCCGGTGGTCCACGCGCTCGCGCGCTGGATCGACCACGCGTGCGGGAGTCCGCTGACCCTGACGGAGCCGGCGCTGATCGCTCCGCTCGGCGGTGCGAGCCATGCCGAGCTCGCCGCCGCGCTGCGCGCCGGCCGCGCCACCGCGGTGATCGCGATCGACTGCGACCCCGTGTACACCGCACCGCACACGCTCGGCCTCGGCGAGCTGCTGCCCGCCGCGGCGTTCTCGGTCCACGCCGGGCTGTTCCGCGATCACACCGCCGCCGCCTGCCGCGCGCGCGTGCCGCTCGCGCACGAGCTCGAGACGTGGAGCGACCCGCGCGCGTACGACGGCACGCTCGCGATCGGCCAGCCGGTGATCCGCCCGCGGTTCGACGTCGCGTCGATGATCGATCTGCTCGCCGCGATCGCCGGCGAGCCCGTCGGGGCGCGCGCGCTCGTCCGCGAGCAGTCCGGGCTGGACGAGCCGAGCTGGCAGGCCGCGCTGCGCGCGGGCGTCGTCGCGGGCACGCGCGCACCCGCGGTGACCGCGACGCCCGCGTGGACCGGCGAGCTGGCGCGCGAGCTGACCGCGGCGCTCGCCGCCGAGCCCGCGGGCACGCTCGAGCTCGCGCTCGCGCCGTCGCCGCTGCACGACGGCCGCTTCGCGTCGAACGCGTGGCTGCAGGAGCTGCCGCACCCGATCACGAAGCAGACCTGGGGCAACGCCGCGCTGATGAGCCCGGCGACCGCGGAGCGGCTGCGCGTCGGCGACGAGGATCTCGTCCGGATCGCGACGCCTGCCGGCACGATCGGGCTGCCGGCGGTGATCGTGGCCGGCGCCGCGCCGGACTCGATCACGATCGAGCTCGGCTACGGCCAGCGCGTGCCGGCGATCCCGATCGCGAACGAGGTCGGCGGCGACGGCTACGCGCTGCGCGCCGACGACGCGACGCTCCTGCGCGGCGTTGCGAGCCGCGCCGGCGGCGCGCGGCGCGTCGTGCGCACGCAGCACGAGATGACCGAGCAGGGCCACGAGCTCGCGCCGGTCACCACGCTCGCGCAGTTCCTCGGCAACCCCGCGTTCGTCGCGCACCTACGCGGCGAGCAAGCGTCGCTGCTGCCGCGACGCTCGCGCGAGGGCGTGCAGTGGGGCATGTCGATCGACACCTCGATCTGCACCGGCTGCAGCGCGTGCATGGTCGCCTGCCAGGCCGAGAACAACATCCCGACGGTCGGCCCCGACGACGTCTCGCGCGGCCGCCACATGAACTGGATCCGGATCGATCGCTACATCCACGACGACGGCACGACCGTCAACGAGCCGATGCCGTGCCAGCAGTGCGAGCACGCGCCCTGCGAGTACGTGTGCCCGGTGATGGCGACGACGCACAGCCCCGACGGCCTCAACGAGCAGGTCTACAACCGCTGCGTCGGTACGCGGTTCTGCTCGAACAACTGCCCGTACAAGGTCCGCCGCTTCAACTGGTTCGCCTACGAGCAGCACGACGACCGCGCGCTGCAGTACAACCCCGACGTCACCGTACGCTCGCGCGGCGTGATGGAGAAGTGCACGTACTGCGTGCAGCGGATCCGGCGCGCCGAGCACGCATCGCTCGTCGAGCACCGGCCGATCCGCACCGGCGAGGTCGTCACCGCGTGCATGGCCGCGTGCCCGACCGGCGCGATCCAGTTCGGCGAGCTGCACGAGCAGGGCACCGCGTTCGCGGCGATGCGCCGCGATCCGCGCCGCTTCGAGGTGCTGCACGACCTCGGCACCGTGCCGCGCACGCAGTACCTCGCGAAGATCAAGAACCCGAAGGAGGGGACGTGAACGCGGTCGCGCGGTTCCACGACGACGCGTTCGGCCACATGCGCCCGCCGAAGCCGATGCTGTGGTGGTGGTCGGCGTTCCTGATCTGCGGCGCCATCACGACGATGCTGTTCGCACTCGTCGCGTTCACGATCGGCTCGGGGATCGGGCGCTGGGGCAACAACATCCCCGCCGCGTGGGCGTTCGGGATCATCAACTTCGTGTTCTGGATCGGGATCGGCCACGCCGGCACGTTCATCTCGGCGATCCTCTACCTGCTCGAGCAGCAGGGCTGGCGCAACCCGATCAGCCGCCTCACCGAGACGATGACGATCTTCGCGGTGATCCAGGCCGCGCTGTTCCCGCTGCTCCACCTCGGCCGGCCGTGGTTCGCGTACTGGCTGTTCCCCTACCCCGATCTGATGGGCGCGTGGCCGCAGCCGAAATCGGCATTGCCGTGGGACGCCGCCGCGGTGTCGACGTACTTCACGATCTCCGTGCTGTTCTGGTACGTCGGGATGATCCCCGACCTCGCCTCGCTGCGCGACGGCGCGCTGTCGCGGCGGGCGCGCAAGATCTACGGCATCTTCGCGATCGGCTGGCGCGGCGACTCGCGTGCGTGGCGGCACTGGCGCGTGACGTACCTGATGCTCGCGTCGATCGCGACACCGCTGGTGATCTCGGTTCACAGCGTCGTGTCGTCGGACTTCGCGATCGGCGTGACGCCCGGGTGGCACTCGACGTTGCAGCCGCCTTACTTCGTCGGCGGCGCGATCTTCTCCGGGTTCGCGATGGTGATCGTGCTCGCGATCCCGGTGCGCATGATCTACCGGATCGAGCACATCATCACCGATCGCATTCTCGACAACTGCGCGAAGCTGGTGCTCGTCACCGGCTGGGTCGTCGCCTACGGCTACATCGTCGAGCACTTCGGCGCCTACTACAGCGGCGAGCCTGCCGAGCGCGGCCTGATGTTCGGCTACCACCCGACGAGCATCGCGTTCTGGATGATGCTGTGCTGCAACGTCGTCGCGCCGCAGCTGTTCTGGTTCCGGTTCGCGCGCCGCAGCAAGCTCGTGCTGTTCGCGGTGTCGCTGCTCGTGCTCGCCGGCATGTGGCTCGAGCGCTACGTGATCATCGTCGAAGGCCTGCTCCGGGATCAGCTGCCGGCCGCGTGGGGCAGCTACATGCCGACGTGGGTCGACCTCGGCATCTTGCTCGGCACGTTCGGCTTCTTCGGCCTGCTGTTCCTGCTGTTCCTGCGGTTCGTGCCGTTCGTGCCGGTCAGCGAGATCAAGGAGGAGGTGGTCGCGTGAAGCGCGGCATCGTCGCCGAGTACGCCGATCAGGACGCGCTGCTCGTCGCGATCCGCGTCGTGCGCAGCCGCGGCTTCACCGAGCTCGAAGCGTTCACGCCATATCCCGTGCACGGCCTCGACGAGGCGCTCGGCGCGCGCCGCTCGCCGCTCGCGGTGGCCGCCGGCATCGGCGCGATCGCCGGCGCGGTCGGCGCGTACTTCCTGCAGTGGCTGCTCGTCGCGTACCTCTACCCGGTCGACCTCGGCACGCGGCCGCCGCAGATGCCGCTGCCGTTCACGATCATCACGATCGAGATGGGCTTCCTGTTCGGCGGGCTCACCGTGACCGCCGCGTTCTTCATCGCGTCGCGGCTGTGGAAGCTCTGGGATCCGATCTTCGAGGTGCCCGGCTTCGAGTCGGTGACGCGCGCCGGGTTCTGGCTCGCGGTCGGCCGGAACGACCCCAGGTGGCAACGCGACGAGCTCGAGCACGTGCTGCACGGCACGGCGCCGGTGCGCGTCGAGCCGTTCGGAGGCATCGCGTGAGGGCCGCGCTGCTGTGTCTCGCGCTGGCGTCGTGCGACTGGACGCTCCACCGCATGCAGGAGCCGGTCGGCTGCATCGTCCACGGCACGACCGATCTGCTGCCGGACGGCGCCTGCGATCTCGTACCGCCCGAGGGCGCGATCGCGATGACCCCGCCGGATCGCGTGCCGCCGGTGACGCGCGCCCTGGTCGTGCGCGGCCGCGATCGGTTCGAGCGATTCTGCGCGCCGTGCCACGGCCTTCACGCCGACGGCAACTCGTACATCGCGCGCGCGATGCAGCTGCGCAAGCCGCCGTCGCTCGTCGACGCCGCGGCGCGGAGGTTCGACGACGGCCGCATCCTGTCGGTCATCGCGAGCGGCTACGGTCTGATGCCGAGCTACGCGTCGGCGCTCGCGCTCGGCGATCGCTTCGCGATCCTCCAGTACGTGCGTGCGCTGCAGCAGCGCGACGTGCCGCTCGATCAGCTGTCACCGGCGCTGCGCGAGGAGGCGATGCGATGGCTGCGCTGAGGCGCGACTTCGACGGGCGCCCCGCGATCGCGATCGGCGCGATCGTCGGCGCTGCCGGCGCGATCGGCGTCGCGATCGGCTTCGCGGTCAAGCCCGAGCGCGCCTTCGGCGCGTACCTCGCGGCGTGGTGCACCGTCGCGACGATCGCGATCGGCGGCCTGATCATGCTCGCGATCGGCTACGCCGCGAACGCGCGGTGGCCCGCCGCCGTGCGCCGGCCGAGCGAGGCGGTCGCGCTCGCGCTCGCGCCGGTCGCCGTGCTCGTGCTGCCGCTGCTCGTCGCGCCCGGCTACGTGTGGCCGTGGGCGGCCGGCGGAGCCGAGCGTTTGCACGCGGTCGCGGTCAAGCGCACGTACCTGTCGATCCCGTTCTTCACGCTCCGCACGGTGGTCTACCTCGCGGTGTTCGTGATCGCGGCCGAGGTGCTGCGCCGGTGGTCGCGCCGGCGCGACGATCACCCCCTGCCGCCGGTCCCGCACGGCATCGACTCGCTCGACCGCGAGCGCAGGTTCGCGTCCGCGATGCTGCCCGTGATGGGCCTCGCGATCACGTTTGCCTCGTTCGACTGGCTGATGTCGCTGCAGCCCGACTGGTGGTCGTCCGCGTTCGGGCTCTACCTGATCTCCGCGTGCCTG